>CAYSAH010000145.1:0-8732 GCA_964428945.1 uncultured Bacteroidaceae bacterium
ACCTGAACAAAAAGTTGTGGACGTGGTCAGGATCTTTGATGAGATTGGTGTTAAAGCCAAGGTTGAAAAAATGATCGAAGACTATTACAAAACCTCACTTGAAAGCCTGAAAGCACTTAACTCACCTGCAGAACGAAAAACAGAACTTTTCCTTTTTGCCGAGGAATTGATGGAAAGGAAACGGTAGAAGTAAAAAGTAAAAAGGAAAAAGGAAAAAGGAAAAAGTTGTGAGTTTTACACCACTTTTTCCTTTTTCCTTTTTCCTTTAATCTTTCTAGAAACCTAATTCAAGCAATTTTTCGTTCTGACTATAGTTTACAAGTAGATTTCTTAATTCCTCCATCTGTGCCATGGTCTCATAGAAATCCTGCTCAACGGATTTTCTGTCTTTATCTTTCAATGAATTGAAATATGCCATTTGCTGATTAAGGATATAAAAATATTCTTCCAGAAGTTTATTTCCTTTGTCTGTCTCACCGCACATATAGTAGGCTTCGATTATGCCTTCATGGTGGATGGTATTCCCGTTACGCTGCGGAAATGTAAGTCCTGCAATGTAGCGGTCATAAGGCAAAACATCATTTGGCGAAAGCTCCATGCAATGGTCAAGAACTTCAATGGCCTTTTCCTTTTCCCCTTTGTTTAGCAGGCTGATGGCAAGACGGGTATGAAGATTCCTGAACCTGATTACAGCAAGAGTCCTGATTGAGTAATAATCCAGTGTTACATCATCTTCATTCATTCTACCCCAGGAGAATTTATTCATAACGATGTCGTACATTTTATCTGGGTCTATGCGTCCCATTACCAGGATGCTTTCCTGGGGCGTTAAAATTGGGACAACCTGGTAAGCAAGTCCGTCGAGCTGGTAGTAGGATTCAAAGCCAAGACTGCCATCGAATCCGCCGGCAGTAAAGTAAATTGGCCGCTTCCATCCGTTCTTCCCAAAAATATCAAGCTGGGCCATGTTGCCTTTCAGGATCTGGTTATCAGCGGGAAGCTGGATTCGAAGTTCCTTTTCGATCTTATCAGCATCTTGTGGTTTTACTATTCCATTTTTAATTACGGTAGCTGAATCAACCTCAATAACAATTTTATTGGTTGGGATGTAGTCAACCTTCTCACCGTTGCGAAGGGCAAGCTTTGTCCTTGGATCGTCGCTGGAAATGAAATTTGAAATATAGGAAGCTGTTGCCCAGCGTTCATTTTCTCGTACAAAGATCGAATTATTTGTTCCGTCCTTATACTTGGATAAGGGCAATGAAATAGGTAAAGGCTCAGATTCGTAGGCCTTCATCTTCATCTGGTCAATATGCCATTCGGTATTAAAAAGCATCATATTGACCACCCTCACATCTGTACGTACACCTTCAACTTCCTGGGCATACCATAGTGGAAAAGTATCATTGTCACCCACGGTATATAATATTGCATTCTTATCGCAGGATTCGAGGTAATTCTTTGCGATATCCCTGGCAAGATAACGGCCCGAGCGGTCATGATCTTTCCAGTTTTGGGTAGCCATCAGCAGTGGCGCCCCGAGAAGGGCAATAATCAGGCTGAATACCGCTGCAAGTTGCATTTTTATCCACCTGTTAATGATGGAAGCAAGTCCGGCAACACCCATTCCAACCCAGATCGAAAATGCATAAAAGGAGCCCGCATAGGCATAGTCACGCTCTCTTGGCTGGTATGGACTTTGATTCAGGTAAACCACGATGGCTATGCCTGTAAGTATAAAAAGAAACATGATGATCCAGAAATCTTTCCGATGCCTGTTCAGGTGAAAAAGCAATCCCAGGATACCGAGTATAAATGGAAGGAAGTAGTAAGTATTCCTGGCCGGGTGGTTCAGCATATCATCGGTAAGTTCACTCTGGTTGCCAAGCCGGATCTGGTCAATCCACTTAATCCCGCTGATCCAGTTTCCGTGGAGAATCCCTCCATGGCTCTGGATATCATCCTGTCGGCCGACAAAGTTCCACATGAAGTAACGCAAATACATATGGTTGAACTGGTAACTGAAAAAGTACTCAATATTATCAAGATAGGTAGGGTTGGACATATCTTTTATGGTCCCGAATTCTTTATACGCCTGTTTATGTTGTGAATCAGGGCTGTACATCCTGGGGAAAAGTATCTTGCCTTGTTTATATTTTACCTCGGGCTTTTTGTAGGCGACTTCGTATTTGTTCGTTTCTTTATTCAGTGCATATACTGCTTTGTTATATTCAACGGATTCAAATTCAGCATTGAACTGGTTTCCAAATACAAGAGGCCTGTCTCCATATTGTTCCCTGTTGAGATATGACAGAAGTGCGAATGCATTATCAGGCCGGTTTTCATTCATCGGCGGTTGCGCAGAGGATCTTATGATGATCATGGCATAGGAGGAATAACCAATGATGATCACTGTAAGGCTCACAAGGATGGTATTCAGCAGGACATTCTTCGACTTGAATTGGGTCCTGTAGATCCCGTAACTCAGTATTCCGAGAAGAAGAAGCAAATAGATGATCAACCCGGTATTGTAATGCAGCCCGATCCCATTTGTAAAGATCAGTTCAAACCAGGTTGCCACCTTTACAAGCCCCGGTATAATGATATACATGATTGATCCAAGGATCACGATCGCGGCAAGGATTGCATAGATCAGGCCTTTTCGTGTAAGCTCATATTTTCTGAAGTAATAAACAAGCACAATTGCAGGAATCGCCAGCAGGTTCAGCAGATGGACCCCAATAGAGAGTCCGACCAGGTAAGCGATCAGTATCAGCCAGCGGTTTGAATTCTTCTCGTCGGCGATATTTTCCCATTTCAGGATGGCCCAGAATACAACAGCTGTAAACAATGAAGAGGTTGCATAAACCTCAGCTTCAACAGCAGAGAACCAGAAGGTATCTGAAAATGTATAGGTCAGGGCTCCGACCAGCGAACTTCCCAGGACGAGGATATAGTTGGTTGTAGTATGGTCTGTTTCATCTTTGATCAGGATCTTTTTAAGCAAATGGGAGATCGTCCAGAAAAGAAATAGAATGGTAAATGCACTGCTTGCTGCAGAAACAGCATTGTACATCCTTGCCACATTTGCAGTATCACCGGCAAAAAGGGAGAAGAACCTTCCTAAGATCATGTACAATGGAGCTCCCGGAGGATGCCCTACCTGTAATTTAAAAGAGCTTGCAATAAATTCACCACAGTCCCATTGACTTACTGACGGTTCAATTGTTAAAAGGTATACGATAATCGCAATCAGGAAGCTAATCCACCCGAGAACCAGGTTATACTTTCGGAAACTATTCATAGTCATTCAGCTATATTGAAATAAAGGTCTCGAATTTACGTTTTTTTTAGCTTCAATCCTCGGAGCTGTAAAATTTTGTTCCTTACTTAAAAGACTGTTCCCGTATCTGCTTTTGCCGTAAATTGAGAAAATTGAATTGAAAGACATTAGGTGAATCCGATTAGTAAACATATATTTGCGGTCGAACCAACAGAACTGTCATGGTTGTAAAAGATCTGTCCGTTCCGGATGAGGTGGTCTATTCAACTTATCCGGAATTCGAATATGAGTATGCTAATATTCGTGAACCTGAAACTTTAAAACCAGAAGATCAAAATCTTACTGTATCCTTAATTAAAAGAAAGATCGATGGGGCGTTGATCACGACCATTTCAGGATTTGTTGGCAGGCGAATAGACTTGATACAGGTAGAGCAAGAACTTCTGAATGTATGTAAAACTTGTGGATCTACCCGAATGTATGAAATAATATTGTTTCGGGCCGTACGAAAGAGGGCCTATGTATACTTGCGAAACCGGGGATATAAAGTGCAGTTTGCTGATTCATAAGATCAGTTTCAGAAGACCAGATAAGATCACCAGGAATATATTTTTAATATTATTCTTCTACCTGACATCAACCCCTTCTTATTCACAATTCTATGAATACGGGCAGGATCCCGGATCTTTGCGGTGGACTCATTTTTCAAGTGAACACTACCAGTTGATCTATCCACGTGGTATCGACAGCCTGGCAATGAGTTTTGCTGATAAACTGGAGTATTACTATCCTCATCAGGCTGAAATTATGGACCATAAACATAAAAGGTTGCCTGTGGTGATCCATAACGAATCGAGCTTTTCAAACGGAATATTCGTTTGGGCTCCGAAACGGCTTGAAGTATTTTCAAATCCTGACCCCAACGGCTATCCCCAGGATTGGATGTCCCAGCTTGCCATTCATGAAGGGAGGCACGCATTCCAGGTTTCCAAATTGAACCAGGGAACCACCAGGGCTCTTTCTTTTGTTGCAGGCGAACAGGCAATTGGCCTGGTAACCGGCTTCCTTCCTTTATGGTACCTTGAAGGAGATGCGGTGGATGCTGAAACAAGATTTTCAAATTCAGGAAGGGGACGTCTTCCGTCATTTGAAATGGGAATGAAAGCTATCCTGGCGGAAAATGGAGATAGTTACCCCTTTTCAAAAGCCCTGTTAGGTTCTTACAAGGACTTTATTCCAAATCATTATGAACTTGGATATTTGATGGTCAGGTACGGAAGGAGGACATATGGCCCCAACTTCTGGAATGATCTGGAAGACTATGCAGCACGCAAGCCCTACCTTCTTGCTCCTGCCTATTATAGCATGAAAAAGTATGGTGTAAGGTCAAAAAAGTTACTGTATGATTCTACCATGAAGTTCTTTGGTGAACATTGGAATGCTTCATATTTGAACAGGCCGGTTCAGGAGGTGAGGAGCTGGAGCAATACCAATGATAGAAGCTATACTAACTACCATTTTCCTCAATGGGTGAGTGATTCCTTATTTCTTGTTTTGAAAACTGGGATCGATCGGATCCCGGAGTTTGTATTAATTGATAATGCAGGAAATGAAGAGCGGATATTCCGACCCGGATCAATGAATACCGGTCGTTTCAGTTACAACAGGAATTTGCTGGTCGGGGATGAGTGGGTCCCTGATATTCGATGGAGCAACCGGAAATATTCGGAAATAAGGATATATGATATCAGGACCAGGAAAGTAAAAAGTCTTGGAGCAGGCACGAGATATTATACACCGGCTTTGTCAAAAAGCGGGGAACAGATCGTATGCATTGAACAGAATACAGATCACACTTTTTTTCTTGTAATCCTCGACCTGCAGGGCAATGTAAAATTAAAAGCCAGGCCTCCCGCAAATCAGTATTTGCAGCATCCTCAATGGATGGAGTTGGATTCTGCCCTTGTGCTAACACTGACTGACGATTCGGGTGAATATCTTTATAGTTATTCCTTAATGGATCAACAATGGCGATCACTTTATTATTCAGGTTATAATGATATTTCTTATCCCTGTACAAGAGGAAAGGATGTTTATTTCAGCTCAACCCTTTCCGGAATAGATAATATTTACAGGTTCGACCTTGCAGAAAAAACTTTATTCCAGGTAAGCCAGGCTGCTTTTGGGGCCTTTGAGCCTTCAGTAAACCCGGGGACGGGAGAAATCTCTTTCTCCGATTACCATTCTGGTGGATACAGGGCAGTTTCCATTCAGGCAGGTCCTGGAACCGTGGTTCCACCGGAGCATTATGTAAAGAACACAGAACAGATCGATGCCGGATTCACCCAGAAAGAGAGAATAATAATTGACGGATCTAAGGACCTGATTAAGGGAAGGTATGATCCCTCTCCTTACCGGAAATTGTTTCATTCCATCAATATCCATTCCTGGCTGCCACTGTACTTTGATTATTTAAATCCTGAAGCAGCGCTGACTCCCGAAGAATTGCCTGTTAAGATAGGGGCAAGTTTGCTCACCCAGAATCTTCTCTCGACCGTAACAGGTATGTTGGGCTATGAATACAAGGAAAAGATGCACTATATCCATTCAGGGATCAGGTTGAAAGGGCGTTTCCCGATCCTTGACATGAATATCAATTATGGTGGTTTGCCATCAGTTTACAAGATCAACCAGGCAGATAATATTTCTGTGGATCCCGACAGGCTAAGCTTCAATGCAAATATTTATATTCCCCTGCGGCTAAATACCGGGAAGTACATCACTTACTTACAGCCCTTATTTGCTTATGCCTATTCATCAGACATTTTCCCGAATGAGGGCAATAATGGATATGTAACTGGTGTAAGTTCGATGAATTACAGGTTTTTTGCAAGTTCTTATTTGCGGAAGAGCCGGAAAGATATACTACCCAGGCTTGGTTTTTCAGCTTATGCCGGGTACAGGCATGCCCCTTTCAATTCTTATAATTTTGGCAATCTTTTTAATACCGGGTTGTCATTGTATCTTCCGGGACCAATAAAACATCAGTCCTTCCGCCTTCGTTACAGTTTGCAGATACAGCAGGCGGAACGTTACCTGTTCAATAATGATATTCCCTTGCCGAGAGGCATCAAGGACATAAGGGGGCTGGAAATGAGATTATACAGTGCCGATTATACTTTCCCGCTGATTTATCCTGACCTGGGCCTGGACCCGGTACTTTATCTTAAGAGGGTAAGGGGAAATATCTGGTGTGATTATATGAAAGGTATAAGCATCATGATCTCAGAACCGCAAAGAGCCATTGAAGACAGGAATTATTTATCATATGGAGCAGACCTCTTATTCGATTTCCACGTGTTCCGTGTATTTTTTCCTTTTTCCATGGGTGCCAGGGTGGCATATCTTCCTGAAAGTAAAGAATGGATCCCTGAATTCCTGTTCACGATCGACGTGAATTGAACTGTTCCCTGCCTGGTTGTGTATTTCCTAAGGCCGTTGCCATAGCGAAGGAAAATATGCCCCCCGTAGCAGGTTTGATGCTGCTTAAGAAAAATTAAAATGATCCCGGCCGTATTGGAAATACCCGTCAGGCTTTATGCAGGATGTACCACCAATCTTTTTTACTGTTCCGATTTGAACTCTTTTGAAATTGTAAAATAATCAGGGTAGGTCAGCATCGTTGATCCTACGTAAACCGATGGCTTGATCTTAAGGCTCAGGCGGGTTGGTTGTCCCCCGGCATCAACGAGGTTCAGGCCGAAGTTGATCATGGTTTTTGGATTATCACCCTCCAGGTATTCAAAAAGGTCGCTTTCGATCCTGATCGGGACAATCGAAGTTCCTCCATTTCCCGGGATCTCAACCCTGTTATCAATTCTTCCGGTTGAGATTTGAACATCGTCTATAAATGCGATCCATTCAATATAATTTACGGCTGCAGTCGTGGTCCCCGGGTTTCGAACCTCTACATTGACAGTGATTCCAAATGGCAGGCGATTCTGAAGAATGTTGCTCACTACTTTTTGTCCATCAATGAATGTGAGGTCAGAAAATGATTTCACCCGCAGAACATCAATTCCTGCAATTACAGGGTCCTGGGCCGAATGGAAGCTGAATTCACATTTTGTGAGGGCCTTTAGAGCAGTAAGTTCAGCAAGTATACTGCATCCTGAAAGTGTTGTGAAAAGTAACATAACAGCTAAAATCCTTTTCATGGCAGTGAATTTTTATTTTTATTTGTTTATGGTAGTATCTTCGTTCCGTAAAAGTATATTATTTCCTTGTTTCAAAGAAGATCATAATTTTGCACAACGAAATGCCGGATCTTTATTCATACGGGCCAAAAAATTTTCGCGAGTTCATTCAAAAGAACCTCGTGGCCATTCTGTATACCATAATAATCCATCTTGCTGTTGCCATACTCCTTGTCTTTTTTAAGGTAGAAGGGCTCAAACAGGATAAGGAACTGGGTGTGATGCTTGATTTCACTGAAGAGCTTACGCTTGAGGAAATGCTGGAGAAGGAAAATATCGAGGTCCCGCCAGAATGGATCGATCAGGTTTTTGAGGCAAGGGAGAAAGCAAGTAACAGGGCAGTCAATTTGAATGACAGGCTGAGCCAGCAGATTTCCACGGAAGACTATGTTAACGAACTTCTCAATGAACTTGAATCCCAAAAGGATGAAGACTTCATAAAGAACCGGGAAAAACTTAAGGAGATCATTTCTGCCACAGTTTATGAGGAGGAAGCACCTGAAAATAAGAAACAGGAGGAGGAACCAGGTTATTCGGGACCAACAACAATCACCTTTGAATTCCTGGATGCTCCCAAAGAGAGAAGGAAAAGGAGTCTTTTCATCCCGGTTTACAGGTGTGAAGGGTCGGCACTTGTAATTGTGGATCTGATTGTAAAACAGGATGGCTCTGTATCAGGGGCTTCTGTTTTTAGTGCGGAAACTGTTAATGATCCCGCCTGTTTCATTGAGGCTGCTGAAAAGGCGGCACTTTCCTCAACTTTTGCCAGTGATTACAATGCCCCGGAAAAACACAGGGCAAGAATTACCTACCAGTTTATTGCACAATAAGCAGTGTTGGTCCCTTCCCTCACAGGGTTTTCAGAAGAGTGCGGTGGCTGTGGCAGCAATTTTTATTGTATCCTGTTCCATCATACATCTGAAGTGTTTTTTCGGACAGCTTTTCTTCCCCAGCTTTGAACAGGGTCTGCAAGCCAGGCCATCAACCTGGAAATCAACCGATCCCGGGTCAGGAAGATAGGCATACATGCCAAATTGTGGAATCGTATTTCCCCAGATCGTAATGATCTTTTTCCTGAAAGCAGCAGCGATGTGCATCATCCCGGTATCGTGAGTGATTACGCAATTTGATTGCTGAATGATGGACGCAGAGCCATTGATGTTCCATTTTCCGCAGCCGTTGAGAATTATCCT
>CAYSAH010000146.1:0-740 GCA_964428945.1 uncultured Bacteroidaceae bacterium
CCTGTTTTCAGTAAGGATAAGTCTTATCCTTGGATCCCTGAAATTCTCGATGATCTCAGCTGTCCTGTCAGTGCTTCCATCATCCACCACGATCAGTTCAAAATCACTCCATGTCTGATCCAGGACCGACCTGATCGTTTCCCCGACATATTTATCAGCATTGTATGCGGCAATGATGACTGCAATAACAGGTCTTTGCATTTTACGGCAAATGATAAGGAAAGAATGCAGTGAGGTAGTAACGTGCTGGTATCTGCAATCTCCACATAAGTCTGAATCCATTGAAGATTCTGCCATTCTTGAATTCGATGAGCCCCTTCCTGGCAAACTTCCAGCGGAGGAGTTTTTTTGCTGCCTGAAATGATCCTCGGTCCACAAGTTCACTGGCTTCCTTAAGTTTCGCGATTTGCATCCGGTATTCATTGAAAAGATATTCGCCTGATCTCATTCCCTTCCCATATGCCTGGTCCTCGTGCTGCCTCCACCATACCAAAGCAGGGGGCAGCTTCAGGCTTGGTTCCTTCAATCCCAGTCGTATCAATAACTCAGTATCATTGCCCACATATTGATCCGGCAGGAAGGTACCATATTTCTCCAGGGACCCCTTCCTGAAAATAACACCGGACGGACCACAATTAAACAGGCCATGCTTGCTCAGAAAATGCCCATGAAATGCTTCGACCGGTTGAATCAGAAGAACGGCGATCAGAGCCGGCGTGTGTTGGGCGAACTGATCAAGG
>CAYSAH010000146.1:750-8724 GCA_964428945.1 uncultured Bacteroidaceae bacterium
TCAGACCCGGGTAAGGTTCGCGATCATCACTTGCACTGTGCTGAAAGGCAAAAGCCGCAGCAGGGTGCTTCTCCATTGCATCGACCATGATGCCCAGTGCATAGGGATAGATAAGGTCATCTGAATCGAGGAATTTTATATATTTTCCATTGCTATGGCTAATCGCTTTGTTACGATTGGGAAACTGGCCGAGATTTTGTGCATTACGCATTACCTTGATCCTCTTGTCTTTTTCACTGAGTTTCACCGCAATTTCATAAGTATTATCATGGGAACAATCGTCCAGTATGATCAATTCCCAATGTATGTAATGAAGCGCTAGCACGCTCCCGATGCTTTCAGCGATGTATGCAGCCCTGTTGTATGCAGGCATAAGGATACTGACGAGAGGGAACTGATCGGTCTGCATTTGATTAGTCATCAGGATAAATAATTAGCAAATCAGTAACATTAGAACTTATTTATTGCGTTGTTAATATCTTAAGCAGGTTACCGGCCGGATCAGGTTCAATACGATGCATGATCAGCTCATGGGCATTCACGCCCAACTCCTCCCAATGGGAAAACTCAGCCAATGCATGTACCATTGCCCGGCGAAGACTTCTTGCGGAGGGAGCCTCAGCAATATATCCTGTGATCCCTTCTTCGATCAGCTCGGTATTACCACCAACATCCGTAACCAGCGCGGGCCGGCCGCAAACCATTGCTTCACATAGCGAGACAGGAAGTCCTTCTCCGCTGGAAGGAATCAGAAGCATATGGTTCGATTGCCAGATTTTCCCGATTTGATCGACATAGCCATGAAACATGACGCGATCCTGCAGCGAATAAAAATCCCTCAGGTTCTCCAGGTAGCTCCTGCCCCAGCCATCTCCGTAAATATTTATCCGCCAATCCAAATCAAGAATTGCAGGCTCTGCAATCGATTCAAAAAGTGTGTCAACCCCTTTGCCACTCACGAGGTTAGCAACCACCGCCATGGTCGGTACTTCACATGTAAACCATGGTAGCAGAGAAAAATTGCTAAGGTTCAGCGGATTCCAGGTCACACTTGAATTTTCAAGTTTCATGCAAAGGATCCTTTCCGTGGTTTTCAATTGTTTTTCCGAAATAAAGAAGGTCATCGTTGCTTTACTAAAAATATCGCCTGCCCTGGGATAAATCTTCAAATCGGGTACAAAGCTGAACTGAGGATGGCTGTGGCTTACGATTACATATTTTACCCGGCGCTTCATCATCTCCTCCCAGAATTGAAAATGATGCACTGCCAGATCAAAATTGTCGCCCTGGTTGACCAGGATGATATCCGGGTTAAAACGAAAGACATCACGAAAATCATTCCGACCCAGAAATTGTTGTCTGATCTTTGAAAGAACATTTGGCACAAGCTTTTTTCGGCTATCATACCTGTTCCTGTAAGATGATTTCGCTCCTGCGGCTTCCAGGACAGCCAGTTTCTGTGGTTTTTGATCCCATGCATACGAAGAGAACAGGCATACATGACCCTGGTCAATTGCCTTCAGGGCCGTTTCGCTCCATAACAATTCACTGCCTCCCCATGGCACACCACCCATTAAAGAAACAAATGCAATTCTCATCTGACAAGATTTGTATAGAAATGGATAATGCTTTTCTCAGAATCGAGTATGTTTAACTTGCCAACCCGATCATATCCAGCGCGGGCTATCTGATGCATAAGTTCCTCATCCCTGATCAATTTAATGATACTTTTTGCGAATTCTTTTGGTTTTCCAGGTCTTTCAAGCAGACCATCAATGCCATGGCTGATCATTTCAGGTATTCCGCCGCAATTTGAAGCAACGACGGCGCATTTATGCATCATGGCTTCCAGTATTACATTGGGGTAGTTTTCCCAAAGGCTTGGAACAACACAGATCTTGCTGACTGCCAGGTATTGATCTACCTCATTCCTTTGCAGCTCCCCGGTGAATTCAACATTACAGCTGAAATCACCGATGGATTCAATTAAATGATCTTTCATGGACGGGATTCCAGCCTTAACATACTCATCCCTTCCAATTATAACGAATCTGTAAGCAGGAGCACGCTCCAAAACCGCAGGTATTAATTTCTTTAAGGTAAATGCACCTTTTAATACTGAAAGTTTTCCGACGAAGGTTATTATGTTCTCCTTTCCTGGATCTCCTGATGGCAAGGGAGCAAAAGCCAATTCTGGTGGATTGGGTACTTTGATGATTCGCTTCATCGGTATGCTCCAATACCTGGCTGCCCATTTCTGGAGAGCGGAGGAGGGGCTTGCTAAAATGTCGGCCGTCATGCATATCTGATATTCCTGATCTGATTCCTTCTTTCTGTCTTTCATTGCAAAATATCCGGGATCAGGCTTTCCCCGCCTGATGGATCCCAGCACGAATCTGATCTTCTGCCTGAAAGGCATTATACTATTGGTCACGTGAGTAATTAGCTTGCCCGGTGTATGTAGTTTTACGACAAGGGGTATACCCGGAAATTTTCTTTTAATCTCTAGGCCAGGGGCACCTACTTCAGAACTTTCAAGAATATCCACCGGGTGCTCCTTGTGAATTTTGGTAAAAACTTCAACAACATTTTTACGAAAAACCATGAAATCCCTGGCATACACAAGATAATTCGTGCTTTCGCCGGTCAGTACAACACCATTCCTTTTTTTATCCTGAGTCGAGGAGATAATGACAACCTGATGCCCAGCCCTGACTAATATTCGGGAAACATTGAACACATACGTGCCAATACCCCCGGCCGGGGTTTCAGGCGGATATTCAAATGTAATGAATGCAATTCTCATTCAACCGACGAATACCAACAGCAGGATTAACGGCATCGATCTAATTACAGGGCGGCCTAAACTTTCACCATCCAGAAACTTCCGCCTGAATTTTTCGAGGCAAGTGACATATTATTAAATGCCTCAGGAAATCTTGCATGCATGTACGGACCGTGCAACAGCACTTCATAATCCCGATTATACATTAAAAAAGCCCTTAAAAGATAGGATTCATTCCAGTTTTTACCGGAAAATACAATTTCCCGGGGATATTCGAAATCTTCGCCAATGTCATGCAAATGAATGATTACCCCTTTGCTCAGAATTGGCAGGATTTGAAAAAACAGGTAATTCACATCACTTCCAGTCTTGGAAACGTGGGAACTATCTATGAAAAGCACATCTCCTGCCTCCAATTCCTTAAAGACATTGACTGGAATTGCCTGAATCCTTTCTTCTAAAATCCTGTACTTACTGAGGTCATTCGTCTGCAATAATGATTGCAATCTGTCGGGGTAGGGCTCGATAAATGTAATCTCCATCCGCCCGGAAAAAAAATATTGATTCACATCAATCATCAATGCAGATGAGTATCCGGATCCTACTTCAATGATCCGGGAAGGCTTAATATGCCGCAGAATGGAATAGAGCAAAATGCCATCCGAATAGGAAAAGTATTCATTATCAAAATTATACCTTAAATTCGTTCCTGCAATTTGCATAAAAGGTTGCTGTTCGTAGTATTTTTCCAAATCCTTCAAAAGCTCCAACTGCTTTTCTGTCCTCATCTGAATCTCTGGACCAGGTTCATTCTTTGGATGCCAGATCGAATTTTCCCGACGTCTGATATCATCAACAGCTACAATGGGAGAGTAGAAATGGCCGGGAGGAAATGATGTATTCCGCGCATACTCCTTAAGTTCCGACCGCATCCGGGCAACGACAGGTATCTTGTAAACCAGCTTATTCAGAAAATCTTTTAATCGCACATTAATTTCTTTTTGAATCCGCAGACACTGGTTGAATTCATTTGTTGTACCTGCAACGCTGCAATGTTAACACCAACTTCCTGAGCAGGTTCTTACGTGTCATATCAAAGCGTTGTTTCTGAGACCAGAACAGCCATTCATGTTCAAATTCAACATCGTGTTTGCTTTCAATGTGCTGAAAACTTCGACGTAAATGCGCTGTATCATACCTTGTGGCGACTGCAGAGCGGTCCTTGTTTTTTTTCTGATATCTGTGATCATGCACAAGCACAATTTCCTTCAGTTGCTGAATATGCATCACTTTCTTCTGCATCAAGGCGTTTACCGCAAACTCATAATCCTCAAATGCGAAAAGCGCATCATCAAATCCTCCGAGAGTTGTAAAAAGATTTCTCCGTACCAATGCGGCTCCAGAAGGAAAGTAATTCAAATCCTTAACTGGCGCACTATCGAGGCTTAACTTTCTGCCTGATATTGAAATACGCGGGTGTACCGCAAATGCCCGTTCATGTTTGTTATAGAGCGATGGTACAATTACTTCCACTTCTGGTGAGCTCTCAATTACCTTATACACTGCTTCTCGCCATGTATCCTCCTGCTCGATGGTAATATCATTGTCAACAAAAAACAACCACTCTTCCGTTGTCTTTGATACAAGGAAATTTCTTCCTTGGGCAGGACCTATGTTCTGATCTGCACTAAAGAATGAAACCGACTCAGTTGACGAAAAAGCATTCTTTAACTTTGTGAAAGACTTTTCCGAGGAACAATTATTCAAAACATATACATTGCATCCTGAGGGGAGGAAGCTGTCAATACACTCCCTCGTCTGGGCAAGCTTTTCGTGAAATAGCACCAGTACAGCTATTTGCTGACCCTTCATGCAAGCCTTTTATTGTGCCTCAATAATCGATAGCAATTTCTCAATAAACCTCCACCGAGAAGCTGATTATTTTTCCTCGCATAATGCCTCAGTTTTTTTCCGGTGAAGCGGAGGTTATGGCCCTTATATTCGTAGAAAAGGTAATTCGTGAATACAGCTCTAGCCTCATCTTTGCACCAGAAAGAATCACGTTGCCGGAGACGATCACCCAAAATCAGGTCATCGAAAAAAAGGTAATGTGCATCCAGTTTTTTCCACTTGATTTCTTCGCTCGTATTACTGGAAATGTTTAATGTGCTTTGCCGCAGGTGAACCACGGCTTTGTCATCATATTTCAATTTTCCTTCTTCAAGAATCTGGTACCATAACATATCATCGGAATGCCAAGCCAGCGGGTATTCAGTGAATCCTCTGACAGCTGAATATGATGCTGCACTAAAAATATATTCTGCTACTGAACTATTGAATTCATATTTAAGCTTCCTGAGGATCATATCATGGCTCCCGACAGGTATATAATCGTTCTGTGGAACCTCCGTCACCTCGTCGTACTGATTGATCAGTACCGTACGAAATCGAAAGAGTGAAAACACTTCTCCTTCTTTCAGTGCATAAAAAAACCTTTCAACCGCATTGACGGAAGGCACATCGTCGTCGGGCAGCAGCCAGTACCATTCTTCCTCAGCTACCATGTCCAAGCAACGGTTCCAGTGCTCAACCAATGATCTTTGGCCTATATTCTCAGAAAAACGCTGGTATTCTATTTCAATATCATTCTTGAATTTTTCAAAAATCGAACGAATGTCATCAGGACTATGATCGTCACCAATGTATACTTTAAATCCCTTGTGAGTCTGCTTAACTAATGCCTCAAGGGTCTTTTCCAAAAAAGCACCTTTGTAAGCTGGAATGATTATCGCAAGATTATTCAAGTGGTGAAGAATAATTGTATAAGAGTTTTTTCGACCACGAGCTATATATCTTACTACCGTTTATATAGTGTTTATCTTCGGAATCAAGTTCAGCAGGATTCAGATACCAAGGCAGGTGCCTGCAAATAAGTATACCACCAGTTCTTAAAGAATTCATGAGAGCAGGATCACCAAAACTGCCTTTCCGATATAATGCAAAAGTAGTATCAATCGGAGCATCAAATACGTTGGGCTCAATTTCTTTCTTCCAGAATTGTTTTTCCCATTCAATTACATAGGCTTTCGCAGGATAATGATCTGGTAAATCATCTATCTTAAGTCCAAATCCGACTTTATCTTTACCTGGATATTTCTTCAATAATTCTATAAAATCATATATAAAATTAGCAGGACACTCCTTAACTGGCAGAATGTCTGGATCAGTATAGATATAATGATTCCTTTTAAATTTTAAAAAAATATGAGTCTTCCACAATGCCATTTGTCCCATGTTTCTGTCTAATCGATATACCTTTAAACTCTGCTTTTTATAGAAGTCAAGAAGAGGTATATAATCAGAAGCATTGTCAATAATGTAAATTTTCTTATATCCAGATGCCTGCAACCAGCTCAATAACAATTTCAGATTCTTTAGTTGATTGAAATTATTAATAATTACAGGGATTTTAAAGGGATTGCTAGAAACTACAAATAACAGATTTCGTATCCGGTTTCCAATCCTGAAGAATAAATTTGAACATTTCTTATAATCAGCTTTTATTCTAATTATCATTCTTCTTTAATAAGTATCTTAAAAACAATCCAAGTTCTTTTCTCTTGAAACTGAAATATCCATATTTTATGCTCTTCCAAAGTGCCCAATATGACAATTCTGTGAATCCTTCATTATATAAAGCAACTTTATAGCGGTTAAGAAAATATGAGAGTAGCTTATCTTTATGAATAAATTTCATATCCCAATCTTTTGGCTTATAATAATAC
The DNA here is from genome assembly GCA_964428945.1 of uncultured Bacteroidaceae bacterium. Lineage (GTDB taxonomy): Bacteria > Bacteroidota > Bacteroidia > Bacteroidales > M55B112. The sequence goes on from CAYSAH010000146.1 coordinate 7,321, forward strand.
TCTGGATAATCCCTTATGTACAAATCGGTTAAAGCCTGGGGGGCATTTAACTGGCTTAAAATATATCGGTATATCATTTGTTTTTCCTTGTAAAACTCACCAAAACCATCTCTAAATGATTTTGAAGATCCATGCTGTCGAAAATGTGCTAGTGTATGAGGAATATTTACAATTTCTTTCAATCCATATTTAGCAATAAATCTCATCCATAGCTCATTGTCGAAAACATATTTCAATGAAGTATTTAATCCATCAAGACTTCTAATTACTGACATCCTATAAAATGTTCCTGGTTGGTTCATACTGACATCCAGAAATGTATTTGTAGGATTTGATTTAATTCCCATTCTGTATGTGTGGCTTGTATTGCCAGAATCTTGCCAAAAGCAGTGGGTAAAACCACAAATAGCATTGGGGTGTTTCTTACTGTATATTTCTGCTATTATTTTAAGTGCACCAGGCTCCAGATAATCGTCACTATTCAACCAATTAAATACATCTCCACTAGCCTTTGCAAGGCCCTTGGTAATCGCATCAGACTGTCCTTCATCAGGTTCACTAATCCAATATGAAATTTCCTTCTCATATTTTTTTATAATATCTAGCGTGTTATCGGTACTTCCTCCATCTATTATAATATATTCCAGGTTAGGATACCTTTCATCAAGCACAGATTTAATTGTTTGTTCGATATAATCACCTTGGTTTAAACTTGGAGTAATAATTGATATTTTAGGATATTTCAATTTTCGAAAAGTCTAATTAACAAGTCAACTGTAGCAGAGATTTTACGCTTGTCCCTTTTTCCATAAATTCTGCGTAATCTCATGTTACTAATTTGCAGAAAAAAATATTAATCCTTAAGAACCTATATCCAAATGTAAGTACCCTAAGAGAATAACGATTGATCAACTTTCCAAGAGCATCAAGTATTCGGATCTATTCGTAATTACCAGACAAATATCTTAGTAATGGAATTTAAGATAACGGTCAATACGCCTGAAAATTTTCATATCTACTTTTGCTTGGGTGGCTTTTAGATATGAGTGAACCAACTTGTCTTTGATATTCCTTGGATCCTGGACAGGCCAGCGCTTGTCCCAGATGGCTTCTTTTCTGAAATATTCAGCACCGAATTTTTTAAAATTGGATATAATTTCAGCATCAAACCAGTATGATTCATTTTTTTTCAGATTCCGTAAAGAGACACCGTCATTCTCGAGTTCCTCAAGAAGGGTGACTGGCAACTTAATAAGTTTACGCTTTAAATGATTCATATGGTGATACATCCTGTATATTTCACTTGCCGGCTTTTGAGGAAAATTGATTCTCTCAATACATTGATAGTACCTCTGCTTGCTTCTCATCCTGTTCCAATCTAAATATTGAAGGTGTATTACTGAG
>CAYSAH010000147.1:0-2464 GCA_964428945.1 uncultured Bacteroidaceae bacterium
AACTGCCTTTTCGGAGCTGAATATATTTGAAGGGATGTATAAAACAGCATAGTAACCTGTACTTGAAAAATTCTCTTTCAGGGTTTCAATGTCAACATCTTCAAGCACCGTAAATTTCATGTATTCGGTCTCGGGAATAACACTGACCGCTTTTCCGGAGGCGTAACTGCTCAGTACTTTTGAATCGTCAATTACTGCAATATTTTTTACTTCCTTATCTTCCAGATTAGCCAGTATTGCAGGAAGGATCATCATGGCTGCGAACAGCAGCGGGCCAATGACCGACATGATTATAAAGGATTTTTTCCTGACCCTGGTCAGGTATTCCCTTCTTATGATCAGACTTATCTTGCTCATGACATATTTCCGTTTTTGGGTGAAGCTGATTCGACAACCTGGATAAAAATATCGTTCATTCCAGGAAGAACCTCGCTGTAGGACCGGAGGGTAGTGATCTTGATCAATTCAGAAATAAGTTCGTTTGGCAGTGCTCCTTTCGGTAATTTAATCCTCACCTCTTTACCGGCCCCGTTCTCATTTAATGATAATATTTCATATCGCCCGTCAAGCTTCCGTTTAAGATATTCAGCGTCTCCTTCAAACCCTACACTGATAATGTCGGATTTAAACCTGTTTCTTATTTCATTTACTTCCCCTGATAGCAATGTTTTTGCATTATTGATAAGCGAAATATGATCACAAAGTTCTTCAACAGATGACATATTGTGTGTGGAGAAGATAATGGTGGCCCCGTTTTTCCTGAGATTCAGGATCTCGTTCTTTAAAAGGTTAACGTTTATAGGGTCAAATCCACTGAAGGGTTCATCGAAGATAAGTAATTCAGGTTCATGCAATACAGTTGTTATGAACTGTAACTTCTGCTGCATTCCCTTGGATAGTTCTTCTACCTTTTTGTTCCACCATCCCCCGATCTCAAATTTCTCGAACCAGTATTTGAGCCTTTTCCTTGCTTCGGCATTTGTAAGTCCCTTCAGCTGGGCGAGGTAAACAGACTGTTCGCCCACCTTCATTTTTTTGTAGAGGCCTCTCTCTTCAGGCAAATAACCGATCCTGAAAATGTCGTCCCTTTTAAGGGGTTTTCCGTTTAAACTTACTGTTCCGAAATCGGGGGCAGTGATCTGGTTGATGATACGGATCAGGGTAGTCTTCCCGGCACCATTTGGCCCCAGCAGTCCAAAAATACTTCCTGCGGGAACATTAATGGAAACCTTGTCCAGTGCCCGGTGTCCCTGGAAATCCTTAACAACCTCGTAGGTATTCAGATGGTCCATAAGAAATTATTATTCAAAGAAATTTTTCATCCTGTTAAAAAAGCCTTTCTCTGGTGCCGGGGCCTGGGGAATGAAATTTTCGGAGCTGTTCATTTTCTCGATCATCTTCTTTTCTTCCGGACTTAAATTTTTTGGTACCCATACATTGATATTTACGAGAAGATCGCCCTTGCCATAACCATTCACATCCGGAACTCCTTTACCTCTCAAACGAAGGATCTTTCCGGGTTGTGTACCGGGATCGATCTTTATCTTGACGCGTGATTCAATAGTCGGGATCTCTACGGTGCCACCCAGAATAGCCTGGGGCATGCTAAGGTAAAGCATGTAAATAATGTCGTTGCCGTCACGGATAAGTTCTGAATGTTCTTCCTCTTTTATGGCAACGATCAAATCACCATTTACACCGCCTCGCCTGGCCGCATTTCCTTTCCCGCTCACCTTGAGCTGCATCCCGTCTGCAACACCGGCAGGTATATTTATGCTTATTACCTCTTCATTTTTTACAATCCCTTCTCCATAGCAGGCTTCGCACTTTTCACTAATAATTTTTCCTTCCCCGCGGCATGTTGGACAAACAGATTGAGTCTGCATTTGTCCGAGAAAAGTGTTGGTTACCTGGGTTACATGACCTGTTCCCCTGCAGGTGTGGCAATTTGTTGTTGCTGTTCCTTCCCTGGCGCCGTTTCCTCCACAGGTTTCACAGGCAACATATTTTTTTACTTTGAGCTTTTTCTCTACTCCTGTAGCAATTTCAGCAAGGTCGAGTTTCACCGTTACCCTCAGGTTTGACCCTTTTACCACACCTCTTCTTTGGGATGAGCCACCAAAGCCACCAAAGCCACCAAAGCCGAAACCGCTGAAGATATCTCCGAATTGAGAGAAGATATCATCCATTGTCATGCCACCACCGCCGAATCCGCTGGCACCATCAAATGCAGAATGTCCAAACCTGTCATATTTACTGCGTTTCTCAGGATTTTGAAGCACCTCATATGCTTCTGCAGCTTCTTTAAATTTCTCTTCAGCAACAGCATCTTCTGGATTTCTATCCGGGTGATAAGTCATCGCAAGTTTCCGATAAGATTTCTTAATCTCTTCTTTTGATGCACCTTTTGCCACGCCTAGGACTTCGTAATAATCACGTTTACTCATCTTGCTTTTATCCTCTG
>CAYSAH010000147.1:2474-8459 GCA_964428945.1 uncultured Bacteroidaceae bacterium
TCTCTTTTTGCCATATTTTTATTCCCCGATTACAACTTTTGCAAAGCGAATTACTTTGTCCCTTAACATGTAACCTTTCTCTATAACGTCAACAACTTTCCCTTTTTTCTTCCTGCTGTCAACAGGTATCTTGGTCACAGCCTCGTGAATATCAGTATCTAATTCATGGCCCATTGCTTCTATCTCCCTGATCCCTTGCTGTGATATGTATGAGGAAAATTTTGCGTGGATAAGATACATGCCCTCTTTAACAGCTTCAATCTCTTTTGCCGTTTTAATCGCCTCCATTGCTCTTTCAAGATCGTCAATCACCGGAAGAATGTTTATAAGGACCTCAGATTTTGCTCCTTCAAGCAGTTCTACCTTTTCCCGGAGTGTTCTCTTCCTGTAATTGTCATATTCGGCTGACAAGCGCAGGTATTTGTCCTGCAGTTCTGCCAGTTTTTCCTCTAATTCTTGCTCTTTAGTTTTCGCTTCAACAGCATCTTTCTGCACTTCTGCTGATTCTTCTGCTACCTCTTCTTGTCTGTCCAATATCTCCTCAGACTTGTTTTGATCGTTAATTTCTTCCTGTTTTTCAGTTGTTTGCGATTTTTTTGTCATTGCTTTTTCAGAGTTTAAATCATAGAAAATCCCTTTATTGCTGTCAAATACTTTGCCAATGTCTGAAACTTGACAAATTGACATAATAAAAATTAAAAGCTATTCATCCTCCGGGAGGGGAATAATTTCGTCAATTTTATCCTTTCCTGTAAGCTTACTTCTTTTCCTAAAGAGTATGAATACCAGTATAATGAGCAGGATAGAGGCGGCGATAATTATTATTTTCACATAATTCCCTTCCGGAGAACTCATTAGCAGGACTTCATGTTTCAGGAGGTAACCACTTGTGACATTGATCAGGCTTTCAGGCACGAGTCCCAGCATGGTTCCGATTGCATATTGTTTAAAAGCAATCTTGCTGAGGGGGAAACTCAGGTTGATGATGTTGGTTGGAATAAAATAAACAGCCCTTGAAATGGCAACGGTCCGGTAACCATATTTCCTGATCCGTTGGTTGATCCTGCTGATAACCTTCTTTTTGCCGTATTTCCCCTTGAAATATTCCCCATATACGCCTCTAACCAACAGGAAAGTACCAAGGATTGCGAGCAGGTTTATGGTCCATGCAAGTGCAAGTGCGTGCAGGAATTTAAAGAAGAATCCTAATGCTACAGAGAGATAAAGGACGGGCAGACCGCTTATGGTACTGATCAGGCATATTCCGAAAATGATGAGAATGATCCATAAATAATGGGATTCGGAATGTTGCAGGAATTCGATAAGGACTTGCTGAATATCGGTTTCAGACGAAATATAGAAGAATCCCCCGAAGAATAGCAGCATTATAAAGACTATGGCAATTCTGAGGAACCTCATTCGTAAACCATCTTTGAATTATAAAGTCTTAGAATTCACCTTTTTCCCGGAAAATATATATCCACCCGGTATAGAGATTCAGGGACTTGGATTCACCATCCGGGGTAGAGGTGCCTCCACCTTGCTGCTTATCGATTTTTCTTTGTTCAAAATAATTCGGATCCTTAAATTCGGAATTATCATAACCCATGCCTTCAACTACATAATAATACTGGCCTTCCGGGACTTCCCTGTCGGTATTGAAAATGGTTCCTCTCCAACCTTCCCACTCATAAATATTTTCAATGTATTTTCGATAAACCACCCTTCCAAAACGATCTGATATCGTTATTCTGCACTCCTTGAGTGATTGATGCTTGAATAAGAAGACATCATTTATTTCATCTCCGTTGGGGGTAAATACATTAGGGATCAACAATTGTGCAGGAACGACATTGATCCCGTCCTCAAGGGAAAAAGTATCCCTGCATCCTGCATCACTTATTGAGATCAGGTAGGGATAATAGAATTTATCTGCTGTATAGTAAATAAACTCTGGCTGGTATTCCTTGTCAGGCGTTTCCTCGTACTCCCTGGTTTGTATTCCCGTTAATTCATCGGTAGTATCCACGAATACCCAGGTAAAATTGTAGCCGTTTTCGGATTCGTTTTTAAACCTCACTGAAAGTGGGGCATCCAGGCTGCCTTTGTCTTTGCTCCATTCAGAATTGATATCTGCACTCCAATCCATGTTAACTTTATCATAATACTCAACGCTAAATTCTGATTTAGTGTGTTTAGTATCATAAAGAACCGAATCCACATCTGTCATTCCCAGGCTGTCTGTTGCAGTAAGTATATAATAGGTGTCCTTGTATGGTGGGTTTTCAGAATAATTTGCAGCCATCGCAGAAACCCGGGTTGGATTTGGGATTATCAGATCAGGGTTATCGCTGGTCCACCTGATTTCAAAATCATTCAAATAACCGACCTGTTCATGAGAAACCGGGTCATAATAGATAAAAGAGTCAAGCTCAACTCCCCCGGAAATGATCACATAATTACCATCACTGCATCCTGAACGGAAGGATTCAAGCTTCCCTTCGTCATTCTTCTCTGTCCAGGCTAAGAGTTTATCAAGCATCACCCATGCAAGAAAAAAGGTATCCACATCTGCCCCGTTAGTGACATGTACCCTGTAACCTCCTTCACCAAGCCCTGTTATTGAGGAAGACAGGACATTGTTATCACTTTTAACGGGAATGGTAAATCCATCGGCTGTTTCATCATATTTTACCCATACAAAATCGAAATTTCCTGCTCCCGGGCCTGTTGCTGTTAATGATCCTGGTTTATTAATGCTATTGGACTGGTAAAATGCAAAAAGCTTATCGGTCTCAGGATGAACCGGGTAAGTCAGTAGTTTCACAGCGTCGGCCTGTGAGGATGAAATCTGTGCAGCTCCTTCTCCCCAGCTCGCAAGCATAAAGGAAATGAAAATTAAAAGTGTACGGTATGTATGGAATGGATTCAAGTGAATTTATCTTAACCTATAAACGTAAAAACTGCAGATTATTATATAAGGACCAAAACGCCACAAAAATGCAACTTTTCCATGAAAGGAACAATTTCTTCAGGATTTAGGACGAGAAATAGATGTTTCATCACATTAAAGGATGGGATTCAAATAAATCATCATTGCTCATAACTCACTCCGGATCCACTATCGAGGATCTGTTGTAAGTAATACACTATAAAAACAATATGGATTTCGTTGATAAATACTTCAGATTTTACCATAGATAACAAGCCTCAAATAGTATCTTAGCAAACCAAAAATTAAGTGCAGATTGAAAGATTTTTTGAATGAGCTGAATGAAGCTCAACGTGAAGCAGTTGAGCGTTTTAAAGGGGCGTCGCTTGTGGTAGCAGGGGCAGGTTCCGGTAAGACACGTGTTCTTACCTATCGTGTTGCTTACCTTTTAGACCAGGGAGTGGCCCCATACAGGATTCTTGCCCTGACATTCACAAATAAGGCTGCGAAGGAAATGAAGGAGCGGATAGCTACACTTGTTTCGCCTGATCTTGCCCGTCAATTGTGGATGGGAACCTTTCATTCCCTCTTCGCCCGCATCCTTCGCCGTGAAGCTGAAGTACTTGGATTTCCTTCAGACTTTACAATTTATGATACGATCGATTCCCGGAATCTTGTAAAACAGATCATCAAGGACCTTAAACTCGATGACAAGATATATAAACCGGCCGAGGTATTTGGAAGGATATCTTATGCAAAAAATAATCTTATAACCCCTGATATCTATCAAAATAACAATGAGATCAGGGTGAAGGATATGGCAACACGTCGTCCCCAGATCGCAGATATCTATAGCCAGTACATGAAACGATGCAAAAAGTTCGGGGCCATGGATTTCGATGATCTTTTGCTGCAGATCAACCTTCTTTTTCGAGATTACCCTGATAAACTTGATAAATACCGGAATGCTTTCGATTATATCCTTGTGGATGAGTACCAGGATACAAACTATTCACAATATCTTATCGTAAAGCAACTCTCAACTGTGCATCAAAACCTTTGCGTGGTTGGTGATGATGCACAGAGCATCTATTCCTTTCGGGGAGCAAGAATTGAAAACATACTGAATTTCAGAAAAGATTATCCGGAATACAAGCTTTTTAAGCTTGAACAGAATTACCGGTCGACGCAAATGATCGTTAATGCTGCAAACAGTATTATTGCAAAGAATAAGGACCAGATAAAGAAAACCGTTTATTCAAAGGCCGAAACCGGTGAAAAAGTGAAGGTGGTAAAAGTCAGGGACGACCGGGAGGAAGGATTTGTAATTGCGAATGCGATCTCTGAACTGAGGTTCAACGAGCAACTGGACTATAAAAATTTTGCCATCCTGTACAGAACGAATGCACAATCCAGGATATTCGAAGAGAGTCTGAGGAAAATGAATATTCCATATAAGGTCTATGGCTCAGTTTCATTCTACCAGCGTAAAGAGATCAAGGACCTGCTTGCCTATTTTCGCATCGTAGTTAATCCAAACGACGATGAATCCTTGAAGAGGATCATTAATTATCCTGTGAGGGGTATAGGGAAAACAACGGTCGATAAGATCATGGAGTATGCGCTTAAGCTCGACACTTCCATGTGGGAGGTGCTTTGTCATCTTGGACAGGTAAACCTTGGACTGAACCAGGGGACCCTGAACAAGTTGAATGGATTCACAGCCCTTATAAAGGATTTCATATCGAAGCTCCATGAAATGGAGGCATTCGATCTTGCATATACCATTACAAATAAAGCAGGCATCATTACAGATCTTAAATCGGAAAAAACACCTGAAGCTGTGAGCCGATATGAGAATGTCGAGGAACTGCTTAATGGGATAAAGGACTATACAGATAACAGGGAATCGTCAGAAGAACTTACCCTGGCAACATACCTTCAGGATGTGACCCTGCTTACAGATGCCGACAGCGATACAGATGAGGACAGGAACAAGGTAAGCATTATGACTGTACACGCTTCCAAGGGCCTTGAATTCAGGCATGTTTTTATTGCAGGTATGGAGGAGGAACTTTTTCCCTCTTCTATGAATACAGGGGATTTGAAGGGCCTTGAAGAGGAGCGGAGGCTTTTCTACGTAGCCCTCACGAGGTCTGAAAAATCAGCTACGATCACTTTTGCGGGCTCACGCTATCGATGGGGATTGCAGACAAGTACTTCGCCGAGCCGTTTTATCAAGGAGATTGACAAGAATTATGTCACCCTTCCACATGACTTTTATCCAATAATTCCACAGGTAAGTGAGGAGGATAATTTCCGGAAGAAGGTGGAATATACTTCCAGGTATCCAAACCTTCAGGCCAAATCACGGGAGACCATTGGTGAGAAGCAATTGCTGAAAATGGAAAAGGCAACTTCCTCATCTGCCGAACCTGCAACTCTTGATAATATTGAAGTGGGAATGAAAGTTGAACACCCACGTTTTGGTATTGGAGAGGTGATCCAGCTTGAAGGAGCTGCTCCCAATACCAAGGCAACTGTGAAATTCCCCATTGGGAATAAACAATTGCTCCTGAAGTTTGCAAAGCTAAGAGTGGTTGGTTAGGGCTCAAAAACCGGAAGTTTCATTAAAAGTTTTACTATCAGGATTAAAAGGATTACTTTTGCCAAATAAAATTATTTCATGCAATACGATTATAATACCAGGAGAGAAAAACTACTTCTGCCGGAATACGGCCGGAACATTCAGAAAATGATCAATCATATAATGACCATTGAAGACAGGGATGAGAGAAATAAGGCAGCCAAAACTATTATTGCCGTTATGGGAAATCTTAACCCCCATCTCAGGGATGTGAATGATTTCAAACATAAGTTATGGGATCATCTTGCGATTATTTCTGATTTCAGGCTCGATATTGACTCACCTTACGAAACACCGACAAGGGAATTGCTACAGTCAAAACCTAAGAAGATTCCATACAATCAGAAAAGTATCAGGTTCAAGCACTACGGGCACTCTATCGTTCTGATGATTGGCAAGGCTGTGG
>CAYSAH010000147.1:8470-8695 GCA_964428945.1 uncultured Bacteroidaceae bacterium
AAATCCTACCTCACCTGGAACAGGGAGGCTGTTGATGATCGCGAGATTTTTGAAGATTTGAGAACTTTGTCGGGCAATCGCCTTGAAGTCGGTCCTGAACTTGAACTTCCTGAAACAAAAGATATCCTGGCGAAAAATGTCAGGAAGAAAAAAAGCGGGGGTAAAAAGAGATAATAAATGCTGCTATGAGCAAATTTATTATTGAAGGAGGTAAACACCTTTCGG
>CAYSAH010000148.1:0-8673 GCA_964428945.1 uncultured Bacteroidaceae bacterium
GAATTATCCTGTCTCAGTCTTGGAGCTTCATTTTCATCCTCCGAAAGGCGGTAACGGGAAACCTCTTCGCTCTCTGAATGTTTCTCAGGATCCAGTTTCATATTCCTTCTTATATAAGCCGGAATATTCTCAAGTTCCTCTATCTCGTTGTCCTTTGATTGAGCAGTATAGCCGACTTCTTTCAGCCGTTCATGGGTCTCTTTAAGGTTCCTGACACGCTCTGCAAGCCTTTTCTCCCTGTCCTGCTTATTCTCCTTTGAAGAGGAATGGTCATACAATACATATTCCTCGGGCCTGCCTTCTGGTTTCACATCACCAAAATCAAATGTTTGCTGCATGGGATTTTTTGGCTTATCCTTAATATTTGATCTTCCGTTATCATCCCTCAGCGGCACATAGTCAAGATGCTTTTTCTCAACATATACATCGAGGATATTATTCATTTCAAAACCCGTAGCAATTACAGTCACTCCTATCTTCTCTCCCAGGTTTGCATCATGACCCATTCCCCAGATGAGTGAGGTATTCTTTGAAGAAGAGGCAATTACATAATCAGTGATCTCAGTTATCTCATCCATTGTGATCTCTTTTTCACCTGATGTTATATTCAACAAGATGGATCGAGCACCTGTGATCTCATTGTTGTTCAGAAGGGGTGAGGTCAGTGCTGCCTCGATTGCCTTTATGGCCCTTTCCTCGCCTTCTGCGGTTGCTGAACCCATTATCGCTCCGCCACTATCGCTCATTACAGTTTCCACATCTGCAAAATCGACATTAACGTAGCCAGGTACCGTAATGATCTCTGCAATACCTTTGGCTGCGGAGGCGAGCACATCATCCGCACGAGCAAAGGCCTCGCTAAGAGTAAGGTTACCATATATTTCACGAAGTCTCTCATTTTTAATAACCAGCAGGGAATCTACATTATCCTTGAGTTCATTAATTCCCCTAATGGCATGATTTATTCTCTCAGGTCCCTCGAATCCGAAAGGAATGGTGACTATTCCCACTGTGAGAATACCCATTTCCTTCGCAGTCTTTGCAATTACAGGCGCTGCTCCGGTTCCGGTTCCCCCACCCATACCCGCTGTTATGAATGCCATGCTGGTATTTGAGGCCAGGATCTCCTTTATCGCGTCGAGGCTCTCAAGGGCTGCCTGCCGCCCAACTTCTGGCTTACTTCCTGCTCCCCTGCCAACAGTTAGCGTCTCTCCCAACTGCAATTTTACAGAAACCGGGCTGTTCGCCAGGGCTTGTGCATCAGTATTACAAACCACAAAATTTACATCCCTGATTCCCTTGTGGAACATATGATTTACTGCATTACCTCCACCTCCTCCGACACCGATCACTTTGATAATCGAAGATTTCTCCGGTGCCAGGTCGAAATTTAATATCTCACTCATAACTGCAATGTTTATTTATTTAAAATGTGACTGGTCTTACATTTTTACATCACTTTCATCAAAAATATCACTCAGTGTATTTTTCAATCCTTCAAGAAGTTTACCACCCTTAAAACGGTCTTTCATTTTTTTCCTCACAGGATCCTCAACTTCTGCATTTGTATTTTCAGCATTTTCCTCAATCTTGTCAACCTTCAGGGCTTCCCTGTTCTGTTCGTAGATCTCCAGCCCTTTAAGCAGCAATCCTATTGAGGTACTGTACATCGGTTGATTTATCTCTTCCGGAGTATCTGCAGCAAGACTTTCATTCGGATAGCCTATCCTTACATCCATCCCGGTCTTGAATTTTACAAGCTGATTGAGATTTTTAAGCATCGCTCCCCCTCCCGTCAATACGATACCTGCACTAAGTTTATCCATATAACCCGAATTTTCGATCTCGTAAACCACTGCATCAATGATCTCCTCCATTCTCGACTGGATGATATAGGCCAGGCTCTTGAAACTTATCTCCTTTGGATCGCGTCCCGATATTCCCGGAATTGTAACAACCTTATCTTCATTTGCAAGATCACCCAGGGCAGATCCAAACTGCATTTTCAGGGATTCGGCCTGGCGTTGAAGGATCGCACAACCTTCCTTGATATCCATCGTAACCACATTCCCCCCAAAAGGGATCACGGCAGTATGCCTGATAACATCGTCGTAATAGACTGCCACATCTGTCGTTCCCCCTCCAATGTCCACAAGAGCAACACCTGCTTCTTTCTCATCTTCAGTAAGAACGGCAGCACTTGAAGCCAGTGGCTCGAGGATAAGCTGCTTTACATCAAGGCCTACACGTTTGATACATTTTTCAATATTCCTTGCCGAGGAAATCTGCCCGATCACGATATGGAAATTTGCTTCCAGCCGCTTGCCGAACATACCCACTGGGTTCTTTACCCCGGTTTCATTATCAACAATATAATTTTGGGGAAGAACATGGATGATCTCTTCACCAACATCCACAGGGATCTTGTACATATCATCAATCAATGCCTGGAGATCCTCCCTTGTGATCTCATCCTCGTATGAATCGCGGTTTACGTAGCCGCGGTTTCTGACAGATTTAATATGCTGGCCTGCAATTCCAACAAACACCTCCGAGAATCGCAATCCCGATTGTTCCTGGGCTTCGATAATGGTAGTCTGAATAGCATTTACCGTTTCTTCGATATTCAGAACTACTCCCCTTTTTACACCTTTGGATACAGACCTGCTTATTCCAAGTATTTCGAGCCTGTTTTGCTCGTTCAACCGACCGATCAGACTTACAATTTTGGTTGTTCCGATGTCAATTGCTGCAACAATTCGATTTTTTTGAGCCATGTTATTAACGTTTAGTACAGATTATCTGATTTGAATATTTTAGGTTTATTTTATTGTATTTGTTCCATCCGTATTGCTTAAGACCTTGGTCATAAAGCAGTTTAAGGTTTCTCAACTTGATCTCATAATCATCCATTGTGCCAAATTGGATCTGATGTGCCCCTACCCTTGGTATCATCTCATAATCACCTTTCTTTGACCGGTAAAGCTGAACGATCTGGCTCCTCCAGAATTCATGCTGATCCACCATTTTTGCAAATCCCAAAAGCTTTTTAACATCCGGGTTATGTTCTGTATCTACCTTTTTTCTTCCATTTTTATCCTCTGTCATGGGAATTGTAACATAACCAGTAAGAAGTAACACCATGGGAGAATAATTATCAGACAAGGGCAATATCACCCCGGACCCATCTATAAAGAATCCCTGCCTGCCACCTGGCATTACCCTGATCAAAGGCTTACGCTGTGATATATCCACATACAGGTCACCATTAACATTCGTATAGACCTCTGCATTCTTTACATAAGGATTCTTTTCAAGAATAGTTTCAAGTTCCCTGGTCCTGATCTCTTCAAGAGGGTAGCCCTGGGTGTTAAGCCCGGAATTCCGGATCACCTTGCGAATTGCATCGCTGGTAACAAAGCTTACCTCTGAAGAATCAGATATATTGATTACGATCTCCCTGCAAAGCAACTCAGAATTGCTTTTCGAAACAAATCCCATAATCAGCGTAAACCAGCAGCCAAGCACCAGCCAGAGGGCGATATGTACTATTTTCCTGATCATTTATTTTCCATCCACGTTTTCAAAGGTTCAACCAGCCTGTCGATATCACCTGCCCCCATTGTCAGTAAAACCTCTGGATCCCTCTCCTTGAGAACTGTTACAAGCTGTTCATTTCTTATCCATACCTTTTCCTTCAGATCCACATTACTGAATATAAGCTCAGATGTTACCCCGGGAATGGGTTCTTCCCTTGCAGGATATATGTCGAGCAGGATCAATTCATCGAGCATCGATAAACTTGTGGCAAATTCTTTTGCGAAATCACGGGTTCGGGAATAAAGATGAGGCTGAAAAATACCTGTGATCCGTTTATCAGGAAAAATATCCCGCACCGAACCGATGAAGGCTTTTAACTCCTCCGGATGATGGGCATAATCGTCTATATAAACCCTGTCCCGCTTTAATACCTGAACATCAAACCTTCTTTTAACACCCTTGAAATCCATTAACCCGACTGATATCGTCTCGAGAGGTATCCCCGACTGATCAGCCACGGCAATCGCTGCCAGTGCATTTTCCACATTCAGTAATCCAGGAACAGATAAGCCGGTATTAAATATAATTTTTGGCGTCCTGACAGTAAACTTGTACTTGCCCTTGTCCGATTCCCTGCTTACGACATGGTAATCAGCGCGCTGATCATTTAAAGAATAGGTAAAAACCTCAATGTGATCCGGGATTGTCAGCTCCAGTCCATATTTTATAATCAGTTTCCCCTTATCCTTTACCTGCCCTATAAATGCTTCAAATCCCTCAATAAGTTGCTTCCTGGAAAAATATATTTCCATATGGTCATTATCCATTGAGGTAATGACTGCAATTTCAGGAAACAGGGTAAGAAAGGACCGATCGTATTCATCAGCCTCGGCAATAATGATCTGCGAAGTAGGATGGATAACAATATTGCTGTTAAAGTTTTTAGAAATCCCCCCGAGAAAGGCATTACAGCCATATAAAGATTGTGACATTATATGTGCAAGCATGGTTGATACAGAAGTTTTACCATGCGTTCCTGCAACAGCTATACCCCTTCCTGCATTGAACACCTCTCCAAGTGCAGTTGATCTTTTAATGACCCTGAAACCATTCTTCCTGAAAAAACTCAGTTCTCTGCTGTTTTCCGGGACCGCAGGGGTATATATCACCAGTGTTCTTTCAGGATCTCTGAATTCAGGTGCAATAAGTGCATGGTTATCAACAAAATGAATATCGATCTGCTCACGAATAAGCTGATCGGTCAGTGAAGTGGAGGTCCTGTCGTATCCGGCCACATTTTTTCCCCGGTTCTGAAAAAATCTTGCCAGGGCGCTCATGCCTATGCCGCCAATTCCAACAAAATATACACTGTCAAGGTTGGTCCACATCATCGCTGCTCTAAAATTTTAATAACCTCTTCCGCGATCCTTTCAGCTGAATCGGGGATCGCAAGAGTTCTAATATTTTCCGACAATTCCTTTTTCCTTTTCTTGTCATTCACAAGTTCAAGGGCAGTTCCGATCAGGGTATCCCTCGCATCAATGTCAGCGATGAGAATTGCAGCCTGCTTATCAGTTAGTGCCCTCGCATTACTTGTCTGGTGGTCCTCTGCCACATTAGGAGAAGGTACCAGTATAACTGGTTTTCCTATAAGGCAAAGTTCTGATATCGTTCCGGCGCCTGCACGTGAAATAATCAGATCAGCTACCTGGAATGCCCTGTTCATTTCTGTAATAAAAGGAACAAGAACAATGTTTCCTACTGCATGCAATTCAAGTGCCACCTTTGCTTTTTCATAGTAATAGCTACCTGATTGCCAGAGCATTTGAATACCTGATTCCTTTATCAAATGTATATTGTTCAATACACTCTCGTTCAACGTTTTTGCCCCCAGGCTTCCTCCTATCAGAAGGATTACCGGCATTTCAGGATCAAGTCCGAATTGTGCAAAACTTTCATTTCTTTCAGACTCGGGCAGCAAGAGGTCCTGCCGAATCGGGTTACCGGAAAGGACAATACGGTCCGGGGGAAAGAATTTTTCCATTCCTTCGTAGGCTACACATATCTTTTTAGCTGATTTTGCAAGGATCCTGTTGGTCACACCGGCGTATGAATTCTGCTCCTGGATCAGCACAGGTACCCGGCGCCTTGCAGCAGCCTTTACGATCGGGCCGCTTGCGTACCCTCCCACGCCAATGGCAATATCTGGTTTGAATGTTCTTATGAGGCGCCGTGAAATCTGCATGCTTCTGATTAGTTTAAAGAAAAATGTAACATTCTTCAGTGTTAACTTCCGTTGAAATCCGGCAACGGGCAAGCCTACAATATCATACCCGGCTTGTGGAACTTTCTCCATCTCCATTTTCCCTGTAGCGCCCACAAACAGGAATCGTACCCCATCCAGCATGCTGCCCAGGGCATTTGCAATGGAAATGGCCGGGAATACATGGCCTCCTGTTCCTCCTCCACCGATAATGATCCTATATTTCGTCACTTCCTTCATCAACATTTTCTTCTTTTACAACTTCAACAGCTGCCTTATCCTCCTCCAATTCTTTTGCTGCTCCCCAGCTCACGCTCAATATCATCCCTAATGCCATACTTGTAAAAAACATGGATGTTCCTCCCATGCTCACAAGGGGCAAGGTCTGCCCTGTTACCGGAAGCAGCCCAACTGCCACTCCCATATTTATAAATGCCTGGAATACCAGACCAAGGGCAAGTCCGAACGCAAGGAAGGCCCCAAAGGTGCTCCTGGTCCTTCGTACGATCAACCCTGTCCGGAAAAGCAGCCAGAGGTAAAGTGAGATCAGTAACAGGCCGCCGATTATTGAACCGTATTCCTCAACAATAATGGCAAAAATGAAATCTGAATATGGGTGGGGAAGCAATATACGCTGCGTACTCGTTCCCGGTCCGTTTGGCAGCAATCCTCCCCTTACAATCGCAACTTTAGCCTGGTCGGCCTGGAAATTATCACCCTCACCTGAGACATATCTTTCGATCCTCGCCTTCCAGGTTGAAATCCTGCCCTCATGGCTCAACGCTGTAGCAAGAAGCACAAACAAAGCCAGGCCGGCAATTCCCAATCCTACAAATGAAGCCAGGTATTTGAAGGGGATGCGCCCTACGAACATAAGGATGAAGGAAACCGTAAAGATAATAGCGGCTGTCGACAAGTTTGTTGGCAGAATAAGAATACAAACAAGAGAGATCGCCCCTGCAAGCTTTAAAAATACGCCCTTAAAATCATGCAAATTATCCTGGTTGATCGCCATTATTCTTGCCAGGTACATGATCAGGGCAAATTTTGCAAATTCCGAAGGCTGAAAAGTATTACTCGTACCGGGGACCGAAAGCCAACGGTTGGCCTCATTGATCTCCTGACCTTTTATCAGGGTGACAACAAGCAAAACTATCGCTATTCCTAAAAATCCAATAGATAATTTATTGAACCAATGGAAGGGGATAAGCTGGAAAAATATTATGACACAGAGTCCGAGAATGATATATTTAAACTGCCGAAAGAGGTAATAGAAGGTGTCGCCCGAGACCTTCTTATAGGCCAGGGAACCGGTTGAGCTATACACAGACAGCAGCGAAACAACGCTTAGTATGATAATTACCGTCCAGATAACCCTGTCACCCCGTATGTATTTCAGCAAATTCATTTCTAATTCTATAATTCCCTCACAGAAGCTTTAAACTGCCTTCCACGGTCTTCGTAACTTTCAAAAAGATCGAAGCTTGCACATGCAGGCGAGAGTAGTACAGTATCTTCCTTGGATGCCAGAAAATAGGCCGACTTTACAGCTTCCATCATGCTTTTTGTTTCAACTATGGTATCAACTTTGTCTGAGAAAGCTTCAAGCAGCCTTTTGTTGTCAATCCCAAGGCAAACAACAGCCTTGACCTTTTTTCTCACCAGCTCATATAATTCTGAATAATTGTTCCCCTTATCGATACCACCAGCGATCCATACTATATTTCCCTTTACACTTTCAAGAGCATACCAGGTTGAATTCACATTGGTAGCCTTCGAATCATTAATGAAGTTAATACCATGAACTTTATTCAGTTGTTCAAGCCGGTGTTCGATCCCCTGGAAATCCATGAGTGCCTCCCTTATGATCTCATTCCTGATCTTCAGTACATTTCCTGCAATACCTGCAGCCATGCTGTTATAAGTATTGTGCCTGCCCTTTAAGGCCAGTTCATGTACCGACATTGAAAAATCTATATCATCAAATTCAATGTGCATCCTGTCCTTGTTATCCACCCAGGCTACATCTTCTTCTTTCCTGTTGAAGGCATATGGTAGTTGTACGGCCCTTGAAACTATTTTCTCGAGCTCTTTGATTGTGATTTCATCATCAGAACAGAAAACAAAATAGTCCTCCTCTGTAAGGTTCTGTGTGATCCTGAACTTGGAATCGACATAATTCTGCATATTATAATCGTAGCGGTCCATATGGTCGGCTGTAATATTTAACAAGATCGCTATATCAGCCTTGAATTCGAACATGCCGTCGAGCTGGAAACTACTGAGCTCAAGTACATAATAATCGTAATGGTCAAGAGCGACCTGCAGGGCAAAACTTCGGCCGATATTTCCTGCTATCCCAATGTTCAGACCGGCCTTGCGCAGCATGTGGTGAATTAAGGATGTGGTTGTTGTCTTTCCATTGCTTCCTGTTACGCAGATCTTTTTTGCCTTGGTATATCGTCCTGCAAATTCTATCTCCGAAATCACATGGATACCCTTCTTCCTGATCGATTTCATGATTGGGGCACTTTCAGGAATACCAGGGCTTTTTATGATCTCATCAGCAGCCAGGATCTGACGTTCGGTATGACCGTTTCCTTCATAAAGGATCTGGTATTCATCTAGCATATCCTTGTATTTAGGACTGATCTTCCCGGAGTCTGAAACAAAAACATCCAATCCCTGCATTTTTGCCAGGATCGCTGAGCCGGTTCCGCTCTCGCCGGCTCCCAGAATTACAATTCGGTTTCTACTATCCATATGCTTTGTTTACCTTATTTTTAACGTTACAATAGTTATTACTGCCAGTAACAATCCAATGATCCAGAAACGCGTAACGATTTTCGCTTCCGGATATCCTTTTTTCT
>CAYSAH010000149.1:0-3093 GCA_964428945.1 uncultured Bacteroidaceae bacterium
GGGAAAACAATTGATTTTACCATTGACTATGGAACCGGGACCTGTGATAACATGGCAAAGGTGACTGAAAACGGCAAAACCTCACTTGTGGATTTTGGTGAATTGTATGAAATTTATTATGAAGGAAATGTAGATGACGGAACGGTAACATACCCAAATAAGGGAGGAAAATGATTTTAAGCTGTATCAGTGTCCTTTTTTAGGATGGAATAAACATGTTCATCAAGATAAATGCCTCTCTTTTTGACTGAACGCCTGAAAACTGCTTCGCAGGAGAAACCGCATTTCTCAAGTACCTTCATGGAAGCAACATTGGAACTGAAGACCCCTGCATAGATGCGGGTCCAGGGATAATTTTTAAATCCATAGTCTACCAACAGGCAGGTTGCCTCCGTTGTTATTCCCCTGCCCCAGTATGTTTCAGAGAGCCAGTAACCTATTTCTGCATTGAATCGATAGACATCCTTTCCTCCATGCAAGCCTATACCTCCGCACGCTTCCCCTTTTACCTCTATGGCAAAGATCAGGTCGCTTTTATTTGCCATTACCATACTGATCCACTCACGGGCATCGGTTTTCGTATAGGGATTAGGAAATCCATCGCGAAGGTTCTTCGCGATTTTTTCATTATTGGCATGCTTTACCAAGCTGTCAACATCTTTCAAATTCCAGGGCCTGAGCCGGAATGAAGATCCTTCGATTGTTGTCATATGAACGAATTTCCTGGAAGTTGAATTTAGCAATTTTTATTAAGGTTGAAAAAATTGAAAAAAAACCTGAAAAAATCAACTAATTTCAGCGCATAGCGTAAAAAAGGGATGATCGTAAAATTATACGAACGGAATCCGGATATGAAAGTTATCCTGGAAATTGTTGATCTGCTTGAAAAAGGAGGAGTAATAATCTATCCTACAGATACCGTATATGGGATAGGCTGCGACATCACTAAGAACCGCGCAGTGGAACGAGTGGCAAAAATCAAGGGACTCAAACCTGAAAATGCAAATTTTGCCTTCATCTGCTCTGACCTTAGTCATCTTGCCGATTATGCAAAAGTTGACAACAATACCTTCAAGCTGATGAAATCCTACCTCCCGGGACCATATACCTTTATTCTGAATGCCAGTGGCAACGTCCCTAAAATAATGAAGCAGAAGAAAAAAACGGTTGGGATCAGGATCCCTGATAACAATATTATTCTTGAAATTGTCCGCCAGCTCGGCCATCCTATCCTCACTACTTCCCTGAAAGAGACTGACGATATCATTGAATATTCCACTGACCCGGAGATGATACATGATGAGTATAAGGACCTTGTTGATCTCGTGGTTGATGGTGGCTATGGAGGGATTATCCCGTCGACCATCCTGGATTGTACAAGCGGGGAACCTGAATTGATCCGGCAAGGGCTCGGAGAGGTTGACTGATCGCCGATCCATTTCATGGAGATAAAGGAAATGTAGAAAAGGGGCCGGATTCCGTTTACCGAAAATTAGCCTATCTGTTTTATAGAAATTGCACAAGACCAATTTCTGTGATATCTTGCATGCAATCACTAACAATACTAATGGCATGAAACAAACGATTGATGCATTTATAGCCGCAGACAAAATCGCCATCGTGGGAGCATCACCCCGACCAGGAAATTTTGGTCTTGGCTTGATGAAAGAGCTTAAGAAAGAAGGATATACAGTTTATCCTGTTAATCCAAAGTGTAACGAAATTGAAGGAGAAAAGTGCTACCCAACGGTTGCCGATCTTCCTGAAGGAGTTGAAAATGTACTGGTCGTGGTCAACCCGGCATTGGCAGAAGAAATTGCCCAACAGTGCGTTAACTCAGGTATAAAGCGGGTCTGGCTGCACCAGGGTGCCGGAAAAGGATCATACTCTCCAAAAGCAATTGCTATATTAAAAGATAACAAGCTTGAATATGTGTATGGATTCTGCCCTATGATGTTTATTGGAAAAGGATTACATAAATTCCATTTCTGGATGAGGAAAAACCTGGGTAAAAAGCCAGTGGAATTTTCGACAAATTAACTTACTTTTTCCAGAAAGCTGGTGAGAAAAGTACGATCACTGTAAATAATTCAAGTCGTCCAACAAGCATCAGGAAGGATAGAAACCATTTTCCAAAATCATGAATTTCGCTGAAATTGGCCGCAGGTCCAACTGCTCCGATCCCAGGGCCTATATTACCAAGAGTGGCAGCCACTGCTCCGATTGAAGTTTCAAAATCATAGCCCAACAGCGACATAACGAGCATACTTGAAAGGGCAATAACTGCATAGAAAGCAAGGAATGCGAGCACATTTGCAACTACCTCATTGGTAACAGCAACCTTGTTGAATCTTACCGGTATCACTGCATTTGGATGAATCAGACGCTTTAATTCCTGGGTGGAATTCTTAAGCAGGATAATTATGCGCATCACCTTCGGACCACCTCCAGTTGATCCGGCTGAACCTCCAACAAACATCAAGGTAAATATAAGTACGATAAGCACAGGCTTCCAAAGCAGGTAATCCTGGGTAGCAAAACCTGTTGTGGTAATAATTGATACAACCTGGAACAATGAATCCCTGAAAGCCTGTTCAATATTCCCACCACCACTAAAATAGAGACCAGCCGCAATCGCGATTGAAAAAATCAGTACAAATCCCAGGTAAAACTTAAATTCTTCGTTCTGCCATATCTTTTTAAACTTTAGATGGAACCCAAAATATGAAAGCGTAAAATTGGTACCGGCAAGGAACATGAACACAATAATAACATAATGGATGTAAGGTGAATCCCAGTATGCAACACTTGCCTGTTTGGTCGAATATCCACCTGTTGCCATAGTGGTGAAAGCATGACAAATGGCATCAAACAGGTTCATGGGACCTATCCAAAGCAGAATGATCTCTGCAGCAGTAAAAATTAGATAAATACTCCATAAACGTTTCGCAGTTTCCTTAACGCGCGGGTGAAGTTTATCCGGTGTTGGCCCTGGCACTTCGGCGGCAAAGAGCTGCATTCCCCCGATACCTAAAATTGGCAGAACAACAAGTGTAAGGACAATGATTCCCATACCGCCAAGCCACTGGGTCA
>CAYSAH010000149.1:3103-8669 GCA_964428945.1 uncultured Bacteroidaceae bacterium
TGAACAAAACTCCATGCGACAATTCCTCGATATTATTTAGTATAGAGGCTCCAGTTGTTGTAAATCCGGAAATAGTCTCAAAGAATGCATCGGTAAGCCCCGGAATTGCCCCGGTAAGAATAAAGGGCAGTGTACCAAAGAATGAGAAGGCCAGCCAGCCAGAAGTAACAATAACATAGCCGTCACGTTTGCTTACTTGCAATTCAGCACTTCGTGTCGCCAGGAATCCGATAAAACCGACCCCGGAGGTTATAGCTCCGGCAAGAAGAAATTGCAAGGCATCATTCTCCCTGTAAATCAGGGAAACAGGAATCGAGAGCCACATAAATAATCCCTCAGCGATAAGAAGTATACCAAGGATACGTATGGCTCTTTTCAGACTGGGCATGAAGAATACCTAATTAAAGAATTTTCCAACAGTAAATATTTCTGAAGGCAAAGCAAACACTACTACTCTGTCGTATGGCTTGATTAGTGTTTCGCCGTGAGCAATAAAACTGTTCTTTCCCCTTATCACTCCACCAATTATAGCCTCTGTTGGAAATCCAACTTCCTTCAGGGGTGCTTCTGTAATTCTGGAATTTGGTTTCACAACATATTCCATTACTTCAGCTTCGGTCCCGGTAAGACATTTAATCGACGAAACTTCTTCACTCATGGTAAATCTGAAAATCCTGCTTGCAGTGATCATTTTTTTATTTATGATCGTATCTACACCAATATTCTCAGCCAGGTGTATATAGTCTATGTTCTCTACCTCAGCGATTGTTCTTTTCACCCCCAAATGCTTCGCTAAAAGACAGGAGAGTATGTTTGTATCTGAATTCCCCGTCACAGCTACAAAGGCATCCATTTTTTCCAGTCCCTCAGCTTTTAAAAGGTTCATGTTTGTTCCATCCCCATTGATTACCAAGGTATTAGACAGCATACTTGAAAGCTTATAACTATGTTGCTTATCAATTTCTATCATTTTAACATAATGCTGGTTACCAAGCTGCCTTGCGGTTTTGATCCCAATCCTGCTTCCTCCCAATATCATTATATTTCTCACCTCAAAATGCTGTTTACCGGAATACTTGTATAATTCCTTTAATCCGGCCTGACTGCTGATAACATAAACGAGATCCCCGATCTCGAAGGAGTCGTCCCCGGTAGGGATAATGGTCTGTCCATGCCGGGTCATCGCAACAGCCCTGAATTGTAAATTGTCGTTATTGGGAGAGAGGTCCTTGAGCATTTTACCAATTATAGGTGCCTGTTCCTCCAGCCTGATCACATACATTTGAAGCTTACCTCCTGAAAATTCGACCACTTCTGTACTGCCTGTCTGCGCCAGCAATCCAACAATTTCGCGGGCAGCGATCTTTTCAGGATATATCATATAGTCAATACCAAGGTTCTCAAAAATATCCTTATTTGCAGGCATAAGATATTCATCATTGTCAATGCGCGCAATAGTTTTCTTAACCCCAAGTTTCTTACTAAGTATTGCTGATGTTACATTTACGTCCTCCGAATATGTAACTGCTATAAACAGATCGGCCTTACCTACGTTTGCCTCCTTCAGGATACTTATAGAATTTGCATTTCCTTCAAGTGTCATTACATCCAGTGAAGCTCCAATAGTTTTAATCCGTTCAGGATCATTATCAATTACGATAATGTCATGATCTTCATTACTTAACATCTTTACAAGATGAGATCC
Source organism: uncultured Bacteroidaceae bacterium (assembly GCA_964428945.1). Taxonomy (GTDB): domain Bacteria; phylum Bacteroidota; class Bacteroidia; order Bacteroidales; genus M55B112. The sequence continues at coordinate 4,809 of CAYSAH010000149.1, forward strand.
AACTTCCCCGGCTCCTGCCAGAATAATTTTCATAGAAATATTCCTCTGATATGAAATGGTAAAATAACAGATTATCTTCCAATTAGAAGTTATGTTTATGATATTTTTTGTGCCGGCTATGAAAAAAGTAACTATCAGGGACTTGAAAAAATATTGGTTCCATCTCCCCCGGGTTTAGCTTCAAAGCAACCTTCTTCCGATGTGAAAAATATATTGTTGGTTTTTAATTTAAGTGCCTCAATTTCAAATTTCCTCAGGGTTCCGTCAGCTATAATTACAAGAGAATCCATAGTATCAAAAGTTTCATCATTCCAAACCGGAAAGCCTTTCCCGATAATAATATAATCCCACGGGTGCAGGCTGAGGGCAGTATTAAGATCTCCTCCCGAACATTCTCCTGCAACAAGTATGCTTGAATTCATATCTTTGATAGCCCAGATGCCTTTTGCCAACTCACATGAGTTTCCTTTATTGCCCGGATCCCCGGGATCCATGTTGATAAGGGTTTGTTTCCTGACAGAGACAGGGATCGTGTTAAGCGATTTCATGAATTGATACGCATAACTGTCGGCCTTTTCTTCAGACAGGAAATAGGTTCGCCTGACAGACTTTGCAAGAAAAGAAACCACTGTCGCATCACTTTGATTAAAAACCTGCATGCTCATTCTCTTACCGTCTATAAGCCTACCTGCAGTTGATCCAGCTATTGTCAGGCTAAGCATTAATCCAGACAGAATTAGGAACTGTAACCGACGATAGGTAGCCAGGGCAACAAGGCTAAGCATGGTTAAAAAAACACCTGCTGAAGTAAGCCCGCTTATTGGAACGTCTTGTATCACTGCCCCCGGGAGAGAAGATATTATACTCACAATACAATTGAGTATATGAACAATCTTAAGCAGAATGATTTGGAAAATTCCGAATTCAGGGAATAAAATCAGAAATGGTGAAAATACTACAAAAAGCGCCAGTATGACACTGACCAATGGTATGGCAAAAATATTCGTCAACAGGAACCAAAGAGGAAATTGCTTAAAATACAACAGAACCAATGGCAACGTTGCGACCTGGGCAGCCATACTTACAGAAATAAGATCAAAAAACCGACTGGCAATTTTACCGGAACCAGCATATAAAAGGCTGAATAAGGGTTGGATTGTGACAATTCCAAAAACAGCGATGTAGGACAATTGAAAACCAGGTTCAAAAATCCTGGATGGCTTTAGCAGCAACAAAATGAATGCCGATAGAAACAGAGTATTGAATATATTACTGTTACGGTCGATTCCCCTTGAGAACGAAACAAGTGAAAACATTGTAACTGAGCGTGTCACAGAATCGGAGAATCCCGTTATTCCCGCATAAAACCATAAAATGCAGATAATTATAAAAACCCTGGTCCTCCGCCAAGACTTTTTACCTGAATGAATTCTAAACAAAATTTCAAGTACCCACCAGATCATCCCCACATGGAGACCCGAAACTGCCAGAAGATGCATGGCACCCGCATCCGCGAATGAGTCCTTTGTTTCTTTATCAAGGAACGACTTAAATCCCAGTGTTAATGCGCTGAGAACAGCAGCATCCTTATCATTGCTGCCCCAGCCGGCAATGATCCTTTGCCTTAACCTGGCAGGCAGATACCGGAGCCCGGGCTTTCTATTTAGCTGCTGAATATTTTTACCTGAAGTAACAAAAAGGTTATAGTGGTAATTCCTCCTTGCCATGTATGATCGAAAATCGAATTCACCAGGATTTCCACGGTTTCTTATTGCTCCGGCCTTTCCTCCAAAAATCCAGGTCTCACCCGGAAGAAATTCATTAAAAACTGAATCTTTCAGGATACTTACCTGGAAATTTTCCTTCAGTTTAACTACAGAAGAATCAAGCAGGTATTGTGTAGCTTCGATCTTAAGTACAATAACTTTTTCCTTTTCGAGGGAAATATCCCTGACCCGGCCTGCAATGACAATATTCCTGTTATCTAAATTACAGGAAGTCCTTGTCATGCTGATCCGTAATGCCAGGATTCCTGTAAGTATGAATATAACTATCAAAATTGGTCCAATTAACAGATCGAGAACAGTATCATGTTTTCTAAACAATAGTTTTACCGTAAGGAATATTGTAATTAAGAAAACAATGATAATGAAGATGTTAATTGAATCGAAACTTTCCGGGAAAACATCCGATATGGCTATGCCAGCGGCGAAGGGGAAAAGAGCCCGGAGAACTGGAACTTTTCTCAAGTCAACAATCAAATTATACAAGGTTTTTAGCAGTTAATGTGATGAGACCAAAAAATATCGTTCAAATGTTCAGAAAAAATGAACCTTTTTTGCGAGTAACAGGTTTTAAGGATATATTTAACAATAATTAAAACCCACTATAAAAATGGCAAATCTTACTACCAAACACATGGGGATTTCTTTGAAGAACCCTCTCATTTTAGGCGCCAGCAACCTTGTTGGAAATATTGATAATTTGAAAAAAGCTGAAGAGGCCGGAATAGCTGCAATCGTTTACAGATCTTTATTTGAAGAGCAAATTCAGCTGGAGGATTATGAACTTGGAAACCAACTTGAGGCATATGATGAAAGAAATGCGGAGATGATAAGCCTGTTCCCAAACCTTGAACATGCCGGACCAAAGGAGCATTTGTACAACCTTCGTAAGGCAAAGGAGAGCCTGGGCGTTCCTGTTTTTGCAAGTATCAATGCTGTATACAAGGAATCCTGGGTTGACTATGCCAGGCAAATTGAAGAAACCGGGGTTGATGGACTGGAATTGAATTTCTTTGCTGTCCCAAGGGATATGAAGAAATCAGGTCATGATATTATAGCTGAACAAATAGAGTTTTTAAAGGCTGTCAAAGCTTCGGTTAAATTACCGGTAAGTGTAAAATTGAGTCCCTTTTATACGAACGTACTAAAAACTGTTTCCGATCTTGATGCTGCCGGTGCAGATGGATTCGTTCTCTTCAACAGGCTCTTTGAACCCGATATCGATGTGGAAGCAGAAAGACATGCTTCTCCCTGGAATTTGAGCAGTCACAGCGATCACAGGCTGGCAATCCGTTACATTGGTTTGCTTTATGATAATATCAAAGGGAGTATAATTGCAAATAATGGCGTATACGAAGGTGTGGATATTGTTAAAATGATACTCGCCGGGGCAAATGCAGTAGAGTCTGTTTCTACTTTCTACCATAATGGTATTAAGCATGTTAAGGTGATGCTTGATGAGCTTGAAAATTGGATGGATAGAAAAGGATATAAGACAATTGAAGATTTCAGGGGAACACTTTCCGCAAAAGCGATCAATGATCCTTTCGTTTATAAGAGAGCGCAGTATATTGATCTGATATTAAAATCCGAAGAACATTTTAATCCGATCTTCTGATCGACACATAAAAAAAAGCCGGAGAAGAGATCCGGCTTTTTTTATTTTTTCGGATAAATGATCCTGTAATCGCAGTCAGCATTCCCTTTTGAAATAGCCCTTAGTTTTGGAGCAATAAGCTTTTTCCTTAAAGGATTGATCAGGTCAACAAAAAGTCTTCCATCCAGATGATCGTATTCATGCTGGATGATACGTGCCTTGATACCATCATATTCCTCTTCGTGAAAATTCCAGTTCTCATCAAAATATTCGATCTTAAGATTTTCGGGCCGGCTGACATCCTCCCTTAAATTAGGTATACTTAGGCACCCTTCAGAAAAACTCCACTTTTCACCCCTCTCTCGCCGCCTCGTCGAGGCCTCTTTCACCGGTGGTCACATCACTTCGGATGCGGGCTTGTTGCTGCTGCGCGAGGTCGACCGGCAACATGGCTTGACCCGCCGCTTGGCCAAAATCGTT
>CAYSAH010000150.1:0-8518 GCA_964428945.1 uncultured Bacteroidaceae bacterium
CTACTGATATGCAGGATTCTGGATCAGGGCCCCGTTGGAGTCATCGATCTCTGTCTGCGGAATCGGGTAATGTTCATGTTTCCCTGCAACGAAACCTAAAGGACCAAGAACGGTTCCAGCGTCTCCCCAGCGTATAAGGTCAAAAAATCTTTGCGCTTCCTGGGCAAGTTCAAGACGACGTTCCAGTTTAATTGCTGCGTAAAGATCCAAAGACTGATTTGTCATGACATCTGTGATAGATCCCAAGCCTGCCCTTGTCCGGACTACATCAACATTTGTAATTGCCTCTGCATTATTTCCGCTTTGGTTCAGTGCTTCAGCATAGAGCAGGTAGATATCGGCGAGTCTAAGGATTCGTTCGTTGTTTCCGTAGCCCCATGGAATTAGGGTTGGATTCTGCGCCTTCCAGGTAGTTCTTTTTTTGGTATAGTATCCAGTATAAGCCTCATTCTTTTCTAATGAAGTTACTCCCCAGTTTCTCAATTGCCATTCTGCGAGAACCGTTCCATGCAAACGCACAGAGTCACCCTGTGCCTTAAAGGCATCTACCAGGTCCTGTGTGATCATGTCGAATCCCCAACCAGCCGACGAAATAGTGTCTTTTTTGGTACTTGCTGCATCCCAAAGCAATCCTCTTGGCCCGCAAAGTTGTATGATCACATTTGAAGGTGATTCGGCTCCACCAGTGAAGTAATCTCCTGTTGTAAATCCATAGGACATCTCGATTAGGGTTTCATCATTAAATTCATTTTCAAACCACCATACCTGGTCATAATCCGATTCAAGTACATAAGGGCCATCGTCGATCACCAGTTTCAATTGGGTTGCAGCTGAATCGTAATATGCAGAACCAAGGTCATAGAAAGGAGAGGCCATATAGACATATACTTTTCCCAGTAAACCATGTGCTGCATACTTTGTCATCCTGTATTTGTCCTCCCCGGACCACGAAACAGGAAGGTCTTCTGCCGCATCTTTCAGGTCAGCAACGATCAGGTTGAAGATCGCCTCTTTGGAATCCTTTTCCTGGTCATATTCCTCTGGTTTAAGAATATGATCAATCATTGGGACCTCTCCAAAGTAGCGGACCAGGTCAAAATTGAATAGTGCCCGCAGCATTTTTGCTTCTGCGATCATAACCTTATTTGCCGGTCTTACATCGGGATTTACCCTTGTAATTATAACGTTTGAGCGGTAGATTCCGAAATAGCTGCGGTCCCAGATGGATTCAATACCTTGGGTTATCGGGGTAAGATTATAGTCTTCAACGTCCCAAACTTCAGGTCTGTCACCTCTTCCCCCTCCATGCGGAACAGCATCGTCCGAAGGAATACTGGCAGCAAGATACCAGGAAGACCAGGTTCCCTGCCAGTACTGGTTTTTATACATACTGTAAATAGAGACCAGGCCATTTTTTACCTCCTCTTCAGTGTCATAATAGTTCACTTCCAATAATTTTCCCTGGGGTTCAATATCGTTGAGCCAGGTATCGGAGCAAGCACCCAGGCTTACCAGCAATGTTGTAAAAATTAATATTTTATATTTCATGTTACTATATTTTAATATTTTATACCTGCTTTATCAAAAGGAGAGATTCAGACCAAACAATACCTGGCGGGCCTGCGGATAATAGCCACGGTCGATACCATAACTCTGGATTCCAGCGGTATAACCGATTTCCGGATCTGCCCCCTTATATCCCGAAAGGATAAATACATTGTTCATAGTGGCATAAACCCTCAGCGTATTTATCTGCAACTTTTCGGTAAGTTTTTTTGGAAGGGTGAAGCCCAGTTCAACATTTCTCAATTTCAGATAGGATCCATCCTGCACAAAAAGTGAGTTATGCTGGAAATTCCACCTTGATGATTTTGTGGGTCTGAAAAATTCTGCATCCGGATTTTCGTCTGACCATCCATCGGTAAGGAAATAATCAGGCCGGTTGGGCAAGGGAAGGTCGTTCCTGTATGCCCCAAAATACACCTCGTTTCCGACGCTTGCTGTAAAATTTACAGAGAAATCGAAGTTTTTATAGAAAGCAGATAAATACAGGCCGGCAGTGAGATCAGGATACGGAGATCCGATATATGTTCGGTCGTTGCTGTTGATCGTACTGTCATTATTTACATCGCGTATACGAATATCTCCCGGAAAGGCATTTCCCTGGATGGCAATGCTTGTTCCTGCAGTATCGACATAAAAATTATTGGCGGTAAGTTCTGCCTGGTCTCTCCATATACCGTCAACCTGGTAACCATAGAAATAGTAGATCGGATAACCTTCATCGATCCGTGTAATTATACCTCCGGTTCCGAGGTTCGCACCATTATCTCCACCGGGATAATAGGTAACTTCATTTTTAAGGAAGCTTACGTTACCGCCTATTTCGTATTGGAAATCACCTTCCATGTTGCGGTATGAAAGTTCGAGTTCAAGTCCGCTGTTCACTACGATGCCGGTATTGGCTTCAGGGGGATTGTTTCCTACATAACCGGGAATAGGTGCTTCGGTAAGCAGGTCGCTTGTTTTCTTGTAGAAATACTCGACCGTTCCACTGAATCTGCTATCCCAGAATCTCATATCCAGACCAGCATTGTGCATCGCGGTGCTTTCCCAGGATAAGGCTTCGTTGGCAACTTTCACGGGTGTAGCTCCCTGGAGAATATTGCCGGCAGCATCGGCGTATACATTTCCCGAAAAACCTATGAGTGGAACATAATCAAATGGAGATATTGCACCCAGCGATCCGTTGGTTCCGTAACTGTAACGGGCTTTAAGGAAATTTACGGCCTGTACCTGCCAGAAGTCTTCACGGGAGATCACCCAGCCGACTGAGGCCGAAGGGAATATTCCCTGCTGGTAATTTCCGTTGGGCGAGAGTTTGGATGACTTGTCGCTTCTTACAGTAAGGTTTATCATATATCGCTCACCATAGTTGTAGGACAGACGTCCGAATACCGATGTCGCACGGACAGCATCACTTCGTGATCCACCCAGCACATCTTCTGCAGTAACCGTCGAATCATTTATGGCAATCGCAGGATGTGAAAAGGCATATTGCTCACGGATGAGATTTTTACCATAACCGGTCAGGTTGGTATGCGAGTACTCTTCTGCATGGGTACCCACCATTGCGGTTATGTTATGCCTGGAAAATGATTTGTTATATGAAACCAAATTATCGAACTGCCAGGTGCTCCACTTGTTGAATTCCATGTTTGCATCGGAGAATGACTGAAGGTTCAGGTTATGAAAATACCTTGCCTGTCCCCAGCTTTCAGACATTGCATTTGCGATGTCAATATCATAGGAGGAGCGAAATTTAAGTCCCTTAATCGGTTCCAATTCAACAAAGGCTCCGGCCAGAATCTTATCCTCTCCCCAGTTGCCATGAGCGGTCTCGATCTGGGCCAGGGGATTTACGATTTCATTTTTAACAAAGGACGACATTCCATATGCCAGGCCATCAGCATTCCTGACAAAAAGATCCTCGAAGCCAGACCCTATATAATCAGGGTTTATGGATGCGTCATCAGGATAAATCGGAGGAGTGATCGGATCTATCATAAGTGCATTTCCATAGACACCCCCGAATTCATTGTTTTCATTCAGGCTTTTTCTTTCGCGGTGACTGTATATCGCCCTGACCCCGGTCTTAAACCAGTCATTTGCCTGGTGATCAAGGTTAAGCCTGGCCGTTACACGATTATAATTGGCCTTTTTACCACCGGTGATACCATCCTGGTTGTCATAATTAATTGAAGAGCTGTAGGAGGTTTTTGCTGTGCCTCCTGAAATAGAGAGATTATGACTACTCATTGGAGCCACGCTGGTTATCTCATCCAGCCAGTTGGTATTTATCGGAGAGGTTTCACCAATCGGAGGCAGCCCATCCCTTGCAATGGCAGAAGCGATCTGCTGTTCCGTTTTATTATTTGCCAGCCCCTCATAGGTAATGGCATCCTGGTAATATTTTACATAACTTGGTCCGTCAAGTAATTTAAACCTGTCAACAAAATACTGGTTTCCAAAATAGGTATTGTAGCTAACCTGGGTAATTCCAGGAGTTCCGGATTTGGTGGTGATCAAGACAACTCCGTTTCCGCCCTCTGCTCCATAAATTGCTGCAGAGGCTGCATCCTTCAGGACCTCAATGGATTCAATATCTGCCGGGTCCAGAAAATCGATCCCGCCTGTTTTCATTCCATCAACGATAAAGAGCGGACTGGAGTTCTTGTTCGAACTTACTCCCCGGATATTTATTGTGATACCTGCACCTGGAGATCCTCCTTCAGCTGCGATCGTTACGCCGGAGATCTTTCCCTGCAATGCCTGTTCAATTCGCTGTGGCTGGTTCCTGATCAGGTCGTCAGATGATAATTTTGAGATAGCACCTGTAACAAGACTCCTTTTTTGTGATCCGTATCCGATCACCACCAGCTCATCGATTTGCTCTGTGGATAATTCAAGAATAATGTCAAGAGAAGATTGACCTTCATAGACTATCCTTTGTGAGACCATTCCAACATAGGAGACAACGATTGTCTCGCCTTCCTTTACATTTATGGAGAAATTACCATCAACATCTGTGATGGTTCCCTTGGAGGTACCGTCTATTGCAATTGTAGCGCCCATGATCACCATCTGGTCTTCTGCCGAAGTAACCGTGCCGGTAAGTGTATTTTCCTGTGCGATTGTGAACAATGTAGCAGTAAACAGTAACAAAAAGATCAAAGTAATTTTTTGTTTCATATCAGGTAGTATTTGTTTAATGAGTTCAATTTCCGTTAAAATCGGACAAATTCCTAATTAAAAGGTACATCTTTAATTCTACATTCTTAATAATTTATTACAACATTAACTATACAGAAATTATGGTTTGAATTGATTTTAGATAGTTTTAAGAGATCAGCAACCCTGATAACAATACAACATCCAAATCAACTATGCCTTATGAAGCTGCATTTTTAAAAGAGAAGGATATAGTCCGACAGGTTATGGTCACGCTGCAATCCCAGTTTCTTTCTGAGACGGTACCTGCTGATTTCCACACTTCTAATGGAGATCCTTAGAAGTGGTGCTATTTCCTTTGAACTAAGGTTCATCCTGAGATATGCACAAAGCCGCAGATCTTTGGCTGTGAGTGCGGGATGAGATTCTTTAAGCCTGTTCAGAAAGTTCTCATGGACTTCATCGAAGTTTTTTTCAAAAACGATCCATTTCTCTTCATTATTCAGATCACGATCGATCTGGCGAAGAATACTCTTTATGGCATTGTTCCTGACCTCGATACTATTCTCCTTCTGAATTATTTTTAAATTCTCCTTTACATTGATGAGCATTTTATTTTTATATACCAGTTCCATGGTTGAGTTGGCAATCTCCTCTGCTTTGATTCGGTTTTCAAGTTCCAGCTTTTCATTTTTCATAATAATTATCTGCTTTTCTGCAGCTTCAGCCTGTTCCTGCAGCTTCATTTGCTGTTGCATCATTTTCTTTCGTTGAAATAACTGCTCCCTTCTTTTTAGACGCTCAAAATATTTCCTCAATATAAGTACGGCAGTTAAAATCAGGGCAATCAGCAGGACTGAATAGGCAATATAAGCAAACCAGCGTCTGAACCAGGGAGGAAGAATGATTACTTCAACAACGAGAGGTTCAGAAAACGTTTTCCTCGCAAGGTCTTCCGCTATTATCTCGATGATGTATTTCTTGTCTTCAAGATCCTGAAGTACGACCTGGTTATTGAGAACTTTAGTTGATTCTGGCGAATTATTGATCCTGTATCGTATTTCAAGGAATTCTTTATTTTGAAACAGTGGAGCAGACAAATCTATGAAAAGATTATTCTGCTGATATGGAAGTCGAAGATTCCTGGAACCATAGGCATGATTTATCCTTTTCGGGAGTCCGTTTCTTCCCACTATACTGTATAAATGAGATACTTCAAGAGGAACTGTTGAATTCTGTGAGAATTGCAGGTTCCTGTTGTAAAGACAAAAACCCTCTGTGGTTCCAATAAGGGCTATATCATGGGAAAGGAAATATATATTTTCAAATGCGTGGAAAATAATGTTTTTAAGGGGGAGAAATGAGTATTCGTCGATATATGTCAGTGTATCCTCATTGATCAGGGCCCAGGTAATCTTGCCGCCGTTGAAAATGCTGATCCTGCCCCAAGGATCTGTATAAACCTTTGTAACAGGGTGTTCAACCCGGAGCATCTCATTCCATGACGTGAATGGCTGCATCAACCCAATAATATCATTATAACTGTAAAAACCATCCTTCGCAGCAACTATGATATGCTCCCCGTATTTGAATACCTCGTTATTGGTGTTGGAGGGTAAGCCCTGGTTCTCTCCAAAAAATGAGACACTCTCAACGAAAGTAAACTCGTCATTCGTCTTGATCCTGTAAATACCCTTGTAACCATGACTCATCCAGATGGATCCGTCCTCGTCAAATTCAAAGATCCGGCATGATTCATTGAAACCTTCCAGGGGCCATTGCCTTATGCTTTTGCCAAAATCTATCGCGTATAGACCAGTGTAGCAGCCTGCGACGTATGTATTATCTTTTCCCGGGACCTTTAAAAGTTTCCAGGTTCCTGCATTATTAAAGATCAGTTTTGCCCCATCTTCATCTATCCTGTAGATTCCGTTGTGATGACAACAATAGAGTCTGTCATTTATGATCTCAAAAGACCAGACCTGCCCGGCGGAGTTCTCAATTATTTGAAATTCATTTGCTCCGTCCGACCAACTATAAACACCCTGGTTTGTTCCCAGATAAAGCTGATCATTGTAGCTTATGGAAGCATAACCTGTTCCAAGACCTTCCTCACTTTTAATCCTTGAAAACTGGAAATTGACCTTGATGTAATCTATACCCTTATCAAGGCCCAGCCAGATGTTTTTCTCGTTATCCCTGAATACTGACAAAACAGTATTGTTCTGCAAACCGTTTTTTTTGTTCAGAACCTTTTGTATTTCCCCCTTCTCATTTGTAATGATTGCACCGTTTTTTACTGTTCCAAATATGTAAAGGTTCTTCTCCATCTGCAAACCGCAAAATAGAATGTGCTCCTTTAGTTGCCGGTTTAATTCTGTATCCCATTCCTCCCAGGTACCATTCCTGAAAATAAAAATTCCGTTTTGCATGGTCCCTATTGTAAGTCTTCCGGATGCATGGCCCACAGAACAGATCACTTTGTCCTGGAAAAACTCCCCCTTTTCAAGTGTTGTAAGATCATTATCTATAAGAACCTTTAATCCAGTACCGATCTCTTCAATGTATAGCCTTCCATTACTTATGAATGAAAAGCGAAATTGTGTAGGTGTTTCAAAGGCTCCGATGAATGCATTGTTTCGAAACATCAGGATGTATTCGAAGGTCTGTAGGTAAACAGTGTTGTTTAGCTCGTAAATCTTCCAGATATCAGTCAGGTTCCTGTATTTTTCGGGTATTTTATCAAGCCAGGAAGAATAATAATAGTCACCGTAAATATCCTTTTCAATACTTCCAAATTCTGCAAATGCGCCAGCAAGAATGGTATTATCAGAAATCCAGGAAACACTCCTGACAATTGATGAATTTGGAATTGCGACGGAACCCCATTCAGAACCGTTAAACCAGAGAATTTCACCGATATTTGCAAACCACATAATGTTATCAGCACCCTGGGCTATGGCCCAATTCTGAGTGGATGCGTTGTAATCTGTCCTGTCATAATTGATGATCGTTGGATCTGTAATTTTCTCCGGATCAATGCAAAATCCATTCTGAAAAAACAGCAATAGAAGAGAGAATGAGATGATCCTTTTCAACATTTCAGGTTCGTTTTCGGGTTTACAAATCGAAAATTAGCTTAATTAGCAGGAAATACAAATTATTGAATTGTTAATTTGGGTGTTGAGACAGATTTTTGGTAATGTTGAGTACTTTTCAGAACATAGTTTACAAGAAATCAAGCGTATAGATTGAACGCTGTATACTTTATGCTGTAGTCAACTTATAAGCTCGTTAGGGCCAGTTTGTCACTGCAGATTTCAGATAATGTTCATCAAATAAACCTTCTGATTTAAAAGAAATATGTATTTTCTACCTTTAATTTCTGTCAAGCAGAATTAGTAATGGAATTAGGAATTCAGTTATATTTTTTTACATCACTTTTATTAACAAATTTTGAGTTGTGCAACAGGCACAAACGGTAAATAGCAGTGGGGCCCAGGATTCTCAAGCAAGATGAAAGCTTCCCGATTGAAAATGCAAAAAGAATAGTCGGATTAAGGAATCAGATCATTCATGCCTATGATAATATTTCGGATGAAAATATCTGGGCTATAATTCAGAAACACATTCCCCTATTAAAAACTGAAGTTGATAGACTGATTGAGAAGGAAAAGTAGACAAAACAGATATTGAGAGTGTTTTAAAAGTCGAATTGACTTTAAGATAACCTTCAATTTGTAAGCAATCCATTGGGGTGTTACCCCAACCGCAGCCCGCAGGGCAA
>CAYSAH010000151.1:0-8494 GCA_964428945.1 uncultured Bacteroidaceae bacterium
AGCAGCTGAATAGACGGATTCAAGATCCGGTACCTGGAGCATATTGGGATCAGGGATCTCCGGTTTCACAATTTCAAAATTGTTGTATTCCGAAAGATTCATAAGTTGAACCAGGGCCAGTTTTGCATTCGCAAGCGCATTTTTTGAAAGCGTCATGTTATATTTTTCAGTGGATGCCTGGGCCTTAACCTCCAGTAGCTCTCCCTCTGAAGCATTTCCGACCTGAACCAGCATTTCCATTCTTTCCACCTGCAATTCAGTGATCCTGACCTTTTCACCGGAAAGCTCATAAAGCTCTGTTTTCCGCAACATTTCAAGGTAGCCTGTCATTACCTGCAGTCTCAGACTGTTTTCCATGATTTCCTGCGCTGATTTTGAGTACAGGTAATTTGCCGCAGACATTTTTATCGCATTATAACCTCTTAAGCCATTAAAAAGTGTAACATTACTTACAAGTCCGAGGTCTCCCTGGCTAACATCAGTATTCAGCCATTGGTAAGTTCCCCGGTCAAGCACACGGCCTGAACCAAGATTATGTTCCACCTGTCCGTTCAGGTTTGGCAATGCATTCAGCTTTGACTGTGCCAGGTCCTTCCTGTTCAATTCTGTAGACAGCTCCTGTCTTTTCAGGGAGATATTGTTACCAAGCGTATAGTCAATGCAATCATCAAGAGACCAGTTGGCATGTTCCTGTGCAGACACGGCACCGGCAATGCAGAGCAGTAAGATGGCAATTTGAAATTTCCTATTCATACCTTTCATGTTAACGGGTGTTTTTCAGGATCAGTTTATCGTGATCAGCAAAATTCTGGTAGCTTGAAGTAATTACCTTTTCACCGGCTTCCAGGCCTTCAAGAACCTCGTAATACCTTGGATTCTGGCGGCCGATCGCGATATCCCTTTTCACCGCGAATTCACCAGATGGATCAACAACAAACACCCACTGTCCGCCGGTTTTATTGTAAAATCCGCCTTTGGAAAGCAACAATCCTTCTTTTGACTCTCCCAGCTGAAGCCTTATCCTTGAAGCCTGCCCGATCCTTATCTGTTCAGGTACATCACCGGTAAAAACCATGTCAACTCCAAATCGTCCGTTCTGAACCTCAGGATAGATCTTAACGATCCTGGCAGGGTATGCCTTATTTGCAAAATCACATTCCCCGGTAAGTCCGGTATGTATTCGGGCAATGTAATGTTCGTCGATCTCAACACGGAGCTTATAGGAATCAAGTATATTAATTGTTCCAACCCTGGTTCCATAGGTAATAACCTGACCGATCTCCGGGATAAGAGTTGCCAGTTCCCCATTGACGGGGGCCTTGATATTGAGGTTCTCAAGCCTTCTCCTGATGATGGCCATACTTTTTTCCATGCTGCTCACAGAAGATTCAAGAGAACTTATCTGAATGACCCTGTAGATCGAATCGTTCCTGAAATTTTCCTTTACCAGGTCCAACTGTTCCTCAGATGCTTCATAAGACTCCCTGGACTGCTCAAATATTTCCTTTGAAACATGATTTTGCTGAAACAGAATTTTATTGTTCTCATACATTCGCTTTTCCTGTATAACCTGCTTTGTAAGCTGAATGATCTGTTGTTTATTGGCAAGTTTTTGCTGATCCATCATCAACCTGGAGGTCCTTAGTTCATTTACAGCCCTTACAACCTGGGCCTCATTGTTTGTAATCTCAAGCAAAAGGTTATTATTGCTTAAGCGCAGGATCACATCCCCCTGTTTAACCCTGTTCCCTTCATCAATTACTATTTCCTCAACCCTTCCGCCTTCAACAGCGTCAAGAAAAATAGTCTGGATCGGCTCAACGATTCCCTGTTCGGTTATATAATCCTGGAAAACATCCCTTACAACTTCCTCTATCGCTAGCCGCGAAACGTCCACGTTATATTTCGAGCTCTTGTCACCAAAGATCATGATTCCTGCAACTGCAAGAACCAGGATGCCAATTACTCCATAGAGGATTACCTTTTTTAAGATCAGTCCTTTCTTTTCGATTTTACGATCCATTCCGTCCATATCACATTTTTCTGTGTTTTTTTGCATTTATTGTGCCAAAGAAAATACTTTTTTGAAAATCAATCCTTTAATCTTTAAGAATGTTTCAATACAAGGAAAAAAAATGTTCGGTATTGGCGTAGAAGTGTACGAATACGTACACCTTTTTATTATATTTGTTTCCTGAGCCAATAACAAAACATATTGTATTATAAATGCTTAATGAATAAGGCATTTTATTTGTAGGAAATTTATCTGAATTTAAAACTAAATCGATATGGAAGAGAAACTGGGTAAGATTCTTGCTATAGATGACAATGAAGACATTTTGTTTGCGCTGAAGCTTCTTTTAAGACAACATGTTGAGAAAATTGAAACACTCAGTGGTCCCGAAAAGATCCCTGAAATGATGAAGCGTGAGACCTGGGATGTTATTTTGCTGGATATGAATTTTACAAAGGATGCCATCAGCGGGCAGGAAGGGTTCGATGCCCTCCAGGTAATTCTCGACCATGATCCACAGGCAGTGGTAGTTTTCATAACTGCTTACGGGGACGCTGAAAAGGCTGTCAAAGCCATCAAAGCAGGCGCAACTGATTTCATATTGAAACCCTGGCAAAACGAAAAGATCCTTGCCACAATAAATTCTGCCATTAACCTGCGAAGGTCAAGGATGCAGACTGAATCCCTTATAATGAAACAACAGGAGATCAGTGCAGTACTGGACCAGCCATTCACAGATTTCATAGGGTATTCCCAGGAAATGATGGAGGTTTTTAAAACAATAAAAAAAGTAGCTTCAACTGACGCAAATGTTCTTATACTCGGAGAGAATGGAACCGGTAAGGAGCTTGTTGCAAGGGCCATTTACAGGAATTCTCTGAGGAAACAGGAAGTATTCATCAGCGTTGACCTGGGTTCGATCGCCGAAACTCTTTTTGAAAGCGAACTTTTCGGTCATGAAAAAGGTGCTTTTACCGACGCGCACAAAATGAAACAGGGAAGGTTTGAAATTGCCTCCGGTGGAACCCTCTTCCTCGATGAGATAGGGAACCTCTCCTACCCCCTGCAATCAAAATTGCTTACGGTTATCGAGCGCAGGGAAGTGGTTCGGGTCGGCGCCGGCAAACCCTTGCCCGTTGACGTGCGCCTGATCTGTGCAACAAACAACAATATCCATGATGATGTTAATAAAGGTGAGTTCAGACAGGACCTGCTTTACAGGATAAACACCGTTGAGATCCACCTTCCTCCTTTGCGTGAAAGAACTGGTGATATCCCCGTACTTGCTGATCATTTTCTTAAAATTTACGGGAAGAAGTACCGGAAATCCATCAGGAACATTCAATCATCGGCCTTGAAAAAGCTGAATCAGTACCATTGGCCGGGAAATGTCAGGGAACTCCAGCACGCGATCGAAAGGGCCGTTATAATGAGTGAAGGCAATAGCCTAGGACCTGATGATTTCATACTTTCCTCAGAAAGGTCATCAGGATTCGGGGAACATGAATTTGATTCCTATAACCTGGACGATATCGAAAAGACAATCATTAACAAAGTGATGAAACAAAACCAGGGAAATGTGACCCAGGCAGCAACACAATTGGGTCTGACACGCACATCCCTATATAGAAGAATGGAAAAACATGGTCTTTAAGCAATTCAGGGTAGTAATAATTTTCAGGGTACTGCTCCTTACAGTAAGTTGCCTGCTCCTGTTCCTGACCCTGAACAGTACATTCATATTTACACCGGTACTTATCATCGGTGCAGTAGTATACCAGGTATGGTCGATGATAAAGTATGTTGACAGAACCAACAGGGAGCTGGCAAACTTCCTGGAATCGATCAGATATTCTGAATTCACAAGAACATTCACCATAAAGGAGGCTGGATCCTCCTTCGAAGCACTCAGTGATGCTTTTAATGATGTTATGCAGGATTTTCAACAGATCAGGTCAGAAAGAGAGGAACATTTCCACTACCTGCAAAGCATCGTTCAGAACATTGATGTAAGTATCCTGGCCTACCAGCGGAATGGAGTGGTTGAGATGATCAATCCTGCTGCTAAAAAACTCTTCCAGCTTAACTCATTGAAAGATATCCATAAACTAAGTGAATTGAGCCAGGAGCTCACCGATACCTTGTTGAAAATAGAACCAGGGGAGAACCATCTCGTGAAGGTCCAGGACGAGGACGATATCCTTCAACTTGCGATCCATGCCACTGAATTCAAGGTGAAGGACAAGAGCATCATGCTTACTACCATTAAGAATATCCAGAATGTACTTGAAGGCCAGGAGACCGAAGCCTGGCAAAAGCTTATCAGGGTGCTCACACATGAGATCATGAACTCGATTGCCCCGATCTCAAGCCTTTCCTCGACCATTGAGATGATGATCAATGAGTATAACAGGGAGGATAAAGATAAACCCTGTCTTGATGATGAGGCGATCGCCGAAATTCAACAGGCCCTGCAAACAATTAATAAAAGAAGTACCGGCCTCATGAATTTTGTGGAAACCTACCGCAACCTGACAAAAATTCCGAAACCAAACTTCAACCTTGTTGAAATGAAAGGATTGCTGGAAAATGTAGTTACCCTTATGAAGAGGGAGACCGAGGACCACGAAATCTCTCTTACATATTCCATCGAACCAAAGAGCATTGAATTACAAATAGATGAACAAATGATCTCCCAGGTACTTATTAACCTGATAAAAAATTCTATCCACGCCCTTGAAGGAATTGAAGGTGGAAAAATATTGATAAAAGGCTATTACAATAAAAGGGGCAGACCAGCGATACAGATCATTGACAACGGGCAGGGCATATTGAAAGACGTAATTGATAAGATCTTCATCCCTTTCTTCACAACAAAAAGACACGGATCCGGGATCGGGCTCAGCCTTTCAAGACAGATCCTGAGACTGCACGGCGGTACCATCACTGCCTATTCTGTGCCAAATGAGGAAACAACCTTTTCTCTTACCTTTTAATAACCTGCGTTTTTTCAAACTGTAAAAGTTTGAATGCCTGGTGAAAAGCCGCTTAGGATGGAATGAAACGGGATAAATTGAAGATATCAAAAAGGTGGAGGATGTCTATAGGAAAGTATTCCAATAAAGGAATAAAGTAAAACTAACTAACTAACTAACTAACCATACTAACTGACTAACAGATCACCCTCCAACCTGGATCAAAGATAGAAATTAACTTTTCATTTCCATTATCCTTATACATTAATTTTAAATTTAGTGAACCGGCAGACAGAACATTTCCGGGTGTCCCGCGTAATTTATATTAGCATATTTGAAGTATTTTGGGAATTTGTCAGAATAAGAGCAAACGAAAACCGTTATATCTATTAAATGAAAAGAAATTTTATCATCTTCCTTATATTTATAATGCTGACAGGCAATATTTTTGGTCAGCTTAAAACCTACCTGGTACTGGAAGCAGGTCCTTCATGGGATATCAGCCGGGCACAGGATCCGGGGAATATGTTCAAACAGGCCCAGATGTATGGATCAGTCGGAGGAGCCTCGTTATGGCAGGAAATAGCCGGTAATCTTAGTATCGGAACAGGTATTTATTATCACAATTACCTGAGCGGGATCAATCCTGTCGACAATAGGCCAAACCAGCCAGGCTTTAAAAGCTACAGCGCCATTTTGATACCGGCAAGAATATCCTACAGTATCCGGCAGTCTGACTTTCCTTTTAGCATAACACCGCGATTAGGCTACCAGTATGGAATTGTTCTGGATGCTCCTTCCACCTGGAATACTTCAAATATAATTACGAATATGGATGGAGTAACCATGGCATATGATATCCGTGAAAATGCGACCACCATCGAACGATTGCATCTGATTGAAGCAGGGATCAGTGCTGATTATCGCTTCTCCAACAACTGGCAACTTTCCTTGTCTTTTTCAAGTTTCAGCGGGCTAAGGGAAATAAAATCCACAGAGATTGCCTACACACAGTCAGGCGGATCAAACTTCAATACCACCTATTCCAATGACGGCAGCAGATTTCAAACGACTTTTGGCGTACAGGCTCCCTTGAGCAATCTTTGGGAAAAAAAAGATTACCGGCTTCATAAAAAAATCGAAAATGCCTACGGCAGGGGATCATCAACAAGGAAATACCGTTACATATATTTCGGTGGCGACCTGGGCGCATTGTGGCGTTCATTTTCAACCGTTAATCCTGCCATTGGACCAAGACCCATTGATGGAAAAGGAATATTCAGGTATT
This sequence comes from uncultured Bacteroidaceae bacterium, assembly GCA_964428945.1. Lineage (GTDB taxonomy): Bacteria > Bacteroidota > Bacteroidia > Bacteroidales > M55B112. The sequence continues at coordinate 6,278 of CAYSAH010000151.1, forward strand.
CCAACCTTCATACAGGAGCACTTTTAGGATATAAGCTAAGCAGCTATACCAGCCTCGACGCAGGAATTTACTACCAGCGTTCCAGTACCTTTTTTACGGTAATGTACGACCATGAATCTGACTTTATTGAAAGAACAAGAGCCCCTGCATTCCTCGATATCCCGGTTATGTTCAGGTATTATTATGACCTGTACAATTCGGAATTTTCAATAGTCCCTGCCCTGGGCCTGTCTGTTCTTACACATTTTTCAGGTCCGGGTTACGGAACAGGAGATGGTACTTTTGAATATGCTGACCTGTCCGGAACCAGCACTGCTACTGTGTCATATATCGCAGGGAGAACAGTTAGAGTTGGATTTGCTGTGCGGGCCGGAATAGGCCTTGAGTATGAATTACCAATAAAGCAACCGCTCATTGCAAGCGCTAATGTCAGCTACAGTCATGGACTGAGACGCATTGATGAAATAACAGTAAATACGCAGATCCCTGGTACTACCACCTTAAGCAGTGTGGATTACAACGGAACGGGATGGATCGCTTCCATAGGTGTACGGATGCCCTTCCTGCTTGGAAAGGAAAACCGCAAATGCGGGGCGATGCCCAGGATCAGGTAGCATCATGAAAAGAGCATGACCATTTCAGATAGGAAAGTCATTCCGATAACAAAATAACGGTATAAACGCAACTTTTTATGACCTTAACCCATCTATATAAGTACAATACTTCATTTAAAAAGAATTGAAACTTAATACCAAAAAGATGAATATCCGCAGATCCTTAATTTTGGTTTCGGCCCTGATCATTTCAACCCTTGCCTGGCAAGGTTGCAACAAGACCGAAGAAAACCTGAACGGTTCAATCGATTTCGGGATGAACCCGATGATTGAAAACACACTTAAATCCCTTGCTGCACAGCATTACGATGTTGTTGCTGCCCTGGTCACAATAGTTAATGAGAACGGTGAAAAGGTATACGACAAGGAATACCTCGAATTTTACATGTTTGGGGAGGATTTTGTTACCAAAAGTCTTAAGCTGAATATCGGGCACTACAAACTTACCGAGTTTATGCTTGTAGACTCATCGGGCACGGTAACATGGGCTACGCCCCTGGAGGGCTCCCGCCTTGCCTACCTTGTGAATGACCCGCTGCCGATCGAATTCGCTGTTTATGAAAACAACACCACGCATGTTTTCCCGCAAGTGGTAAGGGTAGGATCACATAATCCGGATGACTTCGGCTACGTGAACTTCCATGTTGATTTCGTAGACAATTTCTGCCTGTCGGTATATTTTGAATCCTTCTGTGATTATTGGTACACCGACTCGATTGTGCATCCCGATGGTAGTTTTGCCATGCCCATATATGCGTCCAGGCTGGTCATCTACGCGATGGATAAAATAGTATCTGAAACATACATTTCACCCGGCGAAAACAAGGTACCGGTACCCCGCGGATTTGACAGGTACATGATCGTAGTTTATGATTGCGGGAACCAGGTCTGCTTCAAGGAAATATTCAGTGCCGAGGAATTGAAACATTTCTCCTGTGCAAATGGTGATGTTCTGTATATAAATTGTGGCCAGATCAACCCGGAAATCATCATCACACCCGAAGATATCATGGAACCAACGATCGATCAGGGTGTATTCGGGCAGATTACCCAGGCAGGCTGGGACAGTACTAATTATGAAGATAATGTAATGATTCCTGCAGTAGCCGATCTTTATATTTATAAAATGAGTGAAGGAGATACACTTTTCTACCAATATGGGAATGACTGCATGGTTTATCCCGATCTGTACATTGAACCACTCGCAGTTGTGAGAAGCAATTCCAGCGGATATTACCAGTTGCCCCTTGAGAAAGGTCGGTATAATTACATGGTAAAAACTCCTCTTGGATTTTATATCGATCTGTATATAAGCTCACATCTGCCCGGAATATTTGATGTTCAATCAGGTGAAGTCACAAAGCTTAATATTCACATTCAGCCGTGTGCATGGTATTAATGAGCATTGAAGGATAATTTATAAACCCGGGTCCAAATCACCCGGGTTTTTTTATCTTTAGGCAAAGCTTAAAAAATGCACATTACAGACTTAAACAGCTATTACACGGAGAGGAAAGCAGGATTTGAAAATCTTCTGAACAGGCAGAAAAAGATTCTTTTGTATATCAGTATTTTGAGGCTGTCAGTTATATTACTCGCAGTA
>CAYSAH010000152.1:0-8489 GCA_964428945.1 uncultured Bacteroidaceae bacterium
GGTACTTACAGGCTGAATCTCCATACTCATGAAGGTCTCCATTGCAGTACTCAATTGAGTTTCCATGGCAGCAACAGCAGCTTCCGTTGTATAGAGGTCTTCGATCACTGTAAGCGCTGCGTCGATCACCGTCTTGAATGTAGCTTTTGAACCTGCAGCGTACTGGCCCGCGTTGATACCTTCAACAGCACCGTCGTGCAGTGCAAGAGCCTGGTCATAGAGTGACTGTAACTCAGTTTTGTCGACATTCGTTGGCTCCGGATCTTTTTCGCAACTTGTCAACACAGCTGCCGTGAATATCAAAGCAGCAAGAGAAAATTTAAAAAGCTTTTTCATAATTCGAAATTTTAATTAATAAATAAAGGATACTTGATTCTTACAATTTTTAGTTTTTGGTATAATTTCTTAATTCATAATTTGTATCGAGTTCCTGCTGGGGATAGGGGAGATACCTGTGCGTCTGGTAATCGAAGTAATCCACCTCTGCATACACCTTGTCGGCGTACTGTTCACCATACCTCATGATATCGAAGTAGCGGTGGAACTCAAAACCTAATTCACAGCGACGTTCATGGCGTATCAGGTCCCTGAGTGCAGCCTGGCCGGTTTCTGTTATATCGGGCAACAAGCCTGGAGGGATGTCGGGGTAGGAGCTCAGGTTCACATCCACCTGGAAGCAATTCCGGGCTCTTTCCCTCACCTGGTTCAGGTACACAAGTGCCTGTGAGGGGTTTCCGTCTTCGTTATAGGCCTCGGCCAGCCAAAGCAGCACATCAGCATAGCGAATGGCCGTGTAATTCAATCCTCCGTCGCCTTTGATATTGCCCGGTACCTCGGAAATGGGTTGCAGGTATTTTTTTACAAGGTAGCCGGTCTCTGTCCATTCGCTGCTATAGGTTATGGTATTGTCGATCCAGGGCAGTTGTGCGTTTTCGCGTCCGAGGGAATAATCGAGCCTCGGATCGGCATAGTCTGTTCCCGTGATGTTTACAGTCTCGAATTCATCGACAAAATTCTGGGTAGGCAGGTTAAAGTAATATCCCTCGCCCATTCCATAGTCGGCAGGTGCTGCAAAGGCCTGGTTCAGCAGGTTCCCTGAAAATGGATTCTGGTGACTCAGGTGCTGTACTTCAAAGACCGACTCTGCGTTGTTTTCGAAGGAAATGTTAAAATTGTGCTGGTAATTTGTCATCAGGTCATATTCATAAGGGGCCTGGGTAAGCAGCAGGGCCGTTTCATGGGCCAGCTGCCATTTCCCCTCGTAGAGGTAGCATTTTGCCAGGAGTGCGACGGCTGCACCCTTGGTTGCCCTTCCCACTTCCGACTCAGGGTGGGCCACAGGCAGCGCCTGCCGGGCTTCATCGCAATCTTTTTCGATCTGTGCGTAAACTTCGGCGGGGGTGGAAGGTGCAATTTGCAGTTCACTTGTAATTTTCGGTTCCAGCACGAGGGGTACTGCCCCATATATGTTGACCAGGTAGAAATAGTAAAAGCCCCGCAGGAATTTTGCTTCTGCAATGATCCTTTCCTGCACTTCCACATCGATAATAGTTTCGCTCATGGCGCCAACATTTTTTATTGCGTAGTTGCACCGTGTGATCCCTTCATAGTAGTTCGCCCAGAGTGTGGCAACAATGCCGTTGCCTGTGTTCTCGATAAAATCTCCAATATCTGCGGCATCGGCTTTATCGCCTGCATCTCCGCCTTTCACTGCATCGTCGGATCGTGTATCTCCAACCACCCAAATATCGATGGCATCCGTTGCAAAGGATAAAGGACGGTAGGCTGCATTTACAGCCAGGATCGCATTTTCCTGGGAGACGAAGAAGGTTTCTGTGGTAAAGCTTCCTTTCAGCTCAGTGTTCAGAAGGTCTTCACAGGAGTATAAAGAGCTGAGTACTCCAAGTATTAAGATCGTCTTGACTATTGTTGTTTTCATATCGTTACTGTTTTCAGGAATTGTATTTCATATACTTTTTATCATCTCTTTCCTTTAAAAAGTGAGGTTCAAACCCAGGAGGAAGGTTTTGGAGGTCGGGTAGGTGCCCCAATCTATTCCTACGGCCCTGTCGCCTTCACTGGCTGCATTCTCACTGGTTTGCATTTCAGGATCCAGTCCGGAGAACTTCGTATAGGTGAGTAAATTCTGGGCACTCAGGTAGATCCTTAATTGGCTGATCCTTAATTTCTGACTTGCACTCACGGGGAGTGTATATCCCAGCTGCAGGTTCTTGAGCCTCAGGTAGGAGCCGTTCTCAATAAAGCGGGTGGAAGGCTGGTTGTTGTTCGTCGCTCCTCCCCATGCGGCACGCGGAAATTCATTGCTGGGATTATCCGGGGTCCAATGGTTATCGTAAAAGCGTTGTGTAACAGGGAAGGCCCTGTAGAATCCTTCAATGTCCTTGTTTATCTGCATGTATACCTTGTTCCCCTGGACTCCCTGCACAAAGGCTGAGAAGTCGAAGTTCCTGTATTCAAAATTGAAGGTTGCCCCGTAAGTAAAGTCGGGAATGGCACTTCCTGCATCCACCCGGTCAAATGCATCGATCCTGCCGTCCGGAATTCCTTCGGGACCGCTCAGGTCTGCATATTTCACATCCCCGGGCTTAATGTTCGGTCCCTGGTATGCACTCGTCAATACATCAAGTTCGCTCTGGAAAATGCCATCCATCTGGTACACGAAGAAGGTACCTATGTCCATGCCTACTGCCGTTGTTGTGACTAACTTGCCGTTATCCACTTCTCCGTTTATGATGGGTTTTGCATCCTCCCCGCTGAGCGAGAGCACCTTGTTGTCCACCTTGGCGATGTTTCCGCTTATTTCATAGCTGAGCTCTCCTTTTTTGTTCCGGTAGCCAAGCTCAAGTTCAAATCCCTTGTTCTCAACGGTGCCGGCATTTACCCAGGGGTATTCTGCCGAGCCGCCGATCGAGGGAATTGGATAAGGAATCAGCATGTCGCTGGTTACCTTGTAGAAATAGTCGGCATTAAAGATCAACCTGTTTTGATACATTCTAAGGTCAATTCCCACATCCACCTGGTTTGTTGTTTCCCACTTCACCTCATCGTTGCCCTGGATACTTATGGCATATCCGTTCTGCAGCCGTTGTGACAGTCCGCCAAAGGGATAATCGTAACCACCGCTAATGATGGTTGCCCAGGGGTAATCGCCAATTTCCTGGTTGCCAAGTTTGCCATACGATGTTCTGAGCTTTAGCATGTTGATCCTGGTCTTTTCGACAAAGCTGGCCATGAAGGGCTCTTTTTCCAGGCGCCAGGCTGCGGACCCGGAATAGAAGGTCCCGTAACGGTTCCCGGCTGAGAACCTGGATGAGCCGTCCCTGCGCAGCGTAAAGCTCAACAGGTACTTGTTGTTGTAAATGTATTCCAGGTTGGCAAAATAGGAGACCAGGGCCCATTCCCATGCATTCCCAAAGCTGTATTTTTCTCCTATCCCGGCATCCAGGTAGCGAAAGTTCTCACTTTGCTGGGGATAGGTCTGCCTGCTTCCCCCGTGTACCTCTGTCATATCCTTTATGACCTCGGTACCCAGGAGGAAACGCGTATAATGCAGTTCGTTGAAGGTCTTGTTGTATTCCAGCACGTTGTTTGAGGTCAGCACGGTATTTATGGCTGTTTCAATACTGGCTCCCCCGGGAGCATCAATTCCCCTGTCGCCCCACTCTTCATAGAATTTCTTCCGGTTGGTAATATTCAGGTTGATCCCGTTGTTGGATCTGAAGACCAGGTCGTCGAGGATCTTTATTTCAAGCAGCAGGTTGTTCAGCGAGGTATACCTGCGTTCCTTGTCATCGAAGTGGTTTGCCAGTCCGACCGGGTTGTAACCATCGCCCAGGAATTTTGGATTCTGGGGCAGGTCAACATAATCCCCGTTTTCCTTATAGATCGGTATGCCGGGGGTCCTGAAGAAGGCATAGCGGACCACGCTTCCCTTATCGCTGGAGGCCCCGTCGCCCGAGTTGGAGATAATGTTCCTGTTGCTGTGGGCAAAGTTCGTGTTGATATTGACCCGTACCCGTTTGTTTAAATTGGAGACTACATTTGCCTTAAAGGAATACCTCTTGTAGAATGAGTTGAGGATGATCCCGTCCTGGTTGAAATAATCACCCGAGATCAGGTATTGCGATTTCTTGTCGCCATCGGAGATGCTGAGCTGGTGACTCTGAACCGGGGCCAGTTGGAAGATCGATTCCAAATGGTTCACATCGGCAAAGGTCGCAGCTATTTCAGGAGTGATCACATCCCTGGAATCGGCAATGGCAGCCTCGTTGTATATGTCTATGTAATCGGCGGTATTCACCATGGGGGTTAAGCGCCCGTGTTTCTGTACGCCGGTGTAGCCGGAGTAACTTACATTCTGTTTTCCTGCCACACCTTTTTTCGTGGTGATCACGACCACGCCGTTTGCCGAGCGGGAGCCGTAGATCGCTGCAGCAGAAGCATCCTTAAGGATCGCAATGGACTCAATGTCCGTTGGAGAAATAATACTCAGTGCTCCCTTGGTGGGTATCCCGTCGATCACGTACAGGGGATCGTTGTTCCCTATCGTCCCAACCCCCCTGATCCTGATGGTCACATCATCCCCGGGAGCGCCGGTGGCCTGGGTAACCCTTACCCCGGAAACCTTGCCTGCGAGTGCACGATCAATTCCCACTACCGGCAGTTTTGAAAGTTCTGAAGCTTCAACGGTCGATATGGCACCGGTAATGTTGCTTTTCCGGACAGAAGAGTAGCCTGTTACCACAACTTCCTCCAATTGCTCCAGGTCGGGCATCAATTGAACATCAATGATCGACTGGGTGCCTATTTCAATCACTTCCGTTACATACCCGACGTAGGTGACTGAAATAGAATTTCCGGCAGATGCACTTATCGTATATTTTCCATCCATATCTGTGATCGCCCCGGTGGATGTTCCTGTTACAACGATCGTGGCTCCGGGCAGGACCTCACCGGAAGGGGCATCAGTCACTGTGCCTCTGATTACTTTTTCCTGCGCCTGCATGGTAATGACGCACAGGAGTCCTGCGAAGGACATCAGGATTATTTTAGCGTTTATTTTCATTTGTTTACAGTTTTGAAGTTTTCGTAGTTCAATGAAATTTTGTTGTTTCCAGGTTTATTGGTAGGCCACGGTTATATCGTTTACCATGGTTTTATTGCCTGTTCTTTCAAGCAGGCTTCCGGCCGGGATAGCAACAATAAGCATGGACCTGCCGGCCGGCAGGGTAAAATGGTCTGTAGCCGACACCTTGCCGGCTACGAGTTTATGGCTGATCGCATCATAGAGATCCACGGGATCCCCCTCGTTGTAGTATTCAATGTCCTTCGGTTCATTATAAGGATTATAATACAAGTAGGTAGGGTAGGCAGCCTCCCTGTAAAAATCCGTTGCCAGGCAGTTCAACTGGAGAATTTTCTCTACGTTGGTCTCCCGGATGATCGAACCAAAAATGCCGACATGGGCTGATCCGTAAATGCTGAACATGGAAAGGGGCGGCTGGCCCACGATCCAGTTCGGACCGTCGCCCAGGGCTACAGGCGATACCCCGACCAGGGATTCTTTTTTATAGGCATCCGTCTTCTTCAGGCCCTCGTAGGCAATCACGTTCCTTGTAATTGCCTTTTCCTCCGGCAGCCACTGGTTCTCATCGGGGATCTCGTAGGGATAGAAGAGACGGGCAGCATTGGCAGCATTCAGCATCCATTTCCCGATGGCCTCAGCAAAGCGGGGATCGTAGCGGACCATGGCCACCAGGGGCCAGGCCATGTCGAAGGTATTCATAAGAAAACCATAGCCGCCTTCCTGCAGGATGTTGCCCTGGATACCGCTGACATCGTAATCGCCCCAGTGATCGTTGATGATTCCCCAGCCCGTGCGGCCCTGTTCAGAAGTGCAGCCATCGAAGGTCCAGTTCAGGATCTTTGAAACATCATAGCTGCTCCCTTCTTCTGCATTTAACCTTGCTGCGGTGTAGGCACCGAAGGGCATCAATACCTCATAGAAACGGCTCTCGTCCAGGCTGCACAGCGCATCCAGGGATGAGATCGCTCCTTCCAGGTATCTTTCATCTCCAAATTTCCGGTAGGCAGAATACAATACCCAGGCATGGCCGGCTGCTGCGTCCTGCTGGTAGGTGATCTGGTTGACCTTCCCCTGCATCCGGGCATAATCAAAATAAGAATAGGAGTAATTTCCATCCAGTACCGAATCGGCCTTATAGAACTGCTCCGCAATGATCTCCAGGAGACTGTCGGCCCTTTCTACTCCCGGGAAGATGTCGGAGACCGCATAATACAATACATTCGGATAAACATCGTACCACCAGTCCCGGCCATAGCCACCGCCCAGCATTGCCACTTCGGCGCAGGTATTGTTCATCATAATGTTCCAGCCATTGTCACCGTTGAAATAATTCTGGACCATCTTCGGATAGTTATAGCCTGCCTCTGCAGTCTTGTCTATGCCCACCAGGCCGGCACTGATCAGTGCACCCATTGAATTTATGGCCTCGTGGAATTCGCCATTGTTTTTGTCGGGCCCCTGCCTGATATCCCCGATAACGGTGTATAATCCGAAGGTCTCCTGCGGAAAATTCCTTCCTGCCCCGTCGATCCAGATCAGGGCCTCGCCCTTCATGTCCGGTTGATGGTCAAAAACAACCTTGTCGAAGTTCCTTGCTTTCTCATACCAATCCAGAATTTTGTAAGGCGTAGGATCCGATGGCATGTTCGTTACTTTTTCCAAAGCGATCTGTTTCACTTCTCCCTGCCTGAGATTGCATGATGGGAGTGCGGCCAGGGCAAATACTACAACGATGAGGTTCAGGTTTTTCATTTTGTGTTTTTTAGTTGCCGGGATGTTCCACCGGTGAAGGTTCTGCACCGGAGGCATAGGTGTTCGCTCGTGCTATCACCCTCCTGGCGACAGGAACCGAAAGCAGTTGAACCGCTGCGATGATGATCAATGAATATTTCAGGGCAAAGGATTCGGAGACGTAGGTAATGAGGAAGATAAAGAGTCCAAGTCCCAGGAACCTGCCGATGTACAGTCCGAATTCGTGGTTGAAGATATATGCGAACTGGTTCCTGTTCTCCTTGAAGGAGAGTACATCGATAACTTTCATCTGGATCGGGAAGTAGGCAATGTCGTGCAGGGGCTGGAACATCACTTTACAGATCACGAATACGATGACTCCCGTAGCGGAGAAGAGCACGCCATTCACCAGGGTTCCGATAAAGAATATCACCAGGCCGGCAGCGAAAATATAAATCCTGTGCTTTGGTTTGGAGGTCCGCCCCAGGACATATAATAGAATGGCCGACAGCACGCCTGACAGGCTTTGAATATTTCCCAGGGAACCCTCATCGCCCACCAGGCGCATGATAAGAATTGCAGGTGCAGTGACCAGGTATCCCTGTGCGAGCCCTTTCAGAGAGGAGAGAAAGAGCATCTTGCTCCACAGTTTGTCGAATTTGAAATAGACAAATCTTTTCTGTACCGGGTTTGTGAATTTTTCCTTGTGGATGATGATGCTTGAAAAGATGGTAAGCAGGAATACGATAAGGGTTACAATTTTGTAGGCATTGCCAATGTTCCCTATCCACTTCCACCTGCCCGAGCTGATGAGAAACCAGCCTATGGTCACGGGGACAATTATCGTGGTGATGGTATAGAAGAAGGTCTCCAGGCCGTAATAGTAATTCCGGTTGCTGTCGTTGGTTGTATTCAGGGCCAGGTAATCGCGGTTTGCCCAGAAGAAGCCAAAGGAGGAACCCATGATCAGTCCTGAGAAAGCAACGCCGGGTACGTTCACCTCCCCAAGTGTCATCATAAATACCATGGAGATTCCGCTCAGGAGCATCCCAAAGCTATAGAGATGTGCGATCTTTATCTTGTTGAGCAGAAAACCATTGATAAGGAAGGTGATCGGAATGCCGGTATACACGCAGAGCTGGTATATGGCCACCAGCCTGGGCTCGTTTGATGTACGCATGATGTAGGCTCCAACAAAGAGATCGATCACGGGCAATACAAAGGCATAGATTATATTCGTGATCAGCAGCACCCTCATCCCCCGCGGCATGCTGAGGAAGAAATCATATTCAATCTTTGGTTTTTTCAGTATCGCTAATTTCATTTTCCCGGTTTTAGTGAAGCCAGAATTTCTTTGATTGAGAATTCAGCCATGCAAATGACCTCATCGCTTGCCCCGTAATAGATGGTAAGGGTATCTCCATCCACCAGGTGTCCGTTGGTAAAGATCACATTCCCAAAAAATCCGGTGAGCTCGTATTCAGCGCTTGGTTCCATGATAGGCTCCACGCTGCGGGCCAGCACGATGGAAGGATCATGAAGATCAAGAAGCAGGGCCCCCAGGCAATACCGGTGTTCGCTGTTCGCCCCGTGGTATATCTCGAGCCAGCCCTCGTCTGTCTTTACAGGGGCTGCCCCGGCACCCACCCTG
>CAYSAH010000153.1:0-8473 GCA_964428945.1 uncultured Bacteroidaceae bacterium
AATGAATCGTATCTTTGCAATTGATTTTTTAAAGCCTGTAAAGGCAATTGTATTAATTTATTTATTTTTCTTATGAACATTTTTTGTGCAAAACTGAATTATGACACACAGGAAGAGGATCTCAGATCAGCTTTCGAATCTTACGGAGAAGTTAGCTCTGTAAAAATCATTATGGACAAATTCTCCGGAAGGTCTAAAGGGTATGGTTTCGTTGAAATGGCTGATGACTCAGAAGGTCAGGCTGCAATCGACGGACTAAACGACACTGAACTGCATGGCAGGACTATCGTTGTTAAAAAAGCCAATCCAAGAGACGACAATCGTCGCGGCGGTGGCAGAGACGGTGGTTACAGGTAGAAGAAGTTTTTGAAAGACTTATAGTGTGATGGTCCCCGAAGTAATTCAGGGACCTTTTTTTATGTTCACAGCTTACTATTTAATAGAACTATAAGCAATAACACTTTTGTAATACTGGCGTGTCTATCTGAATGAACAGATAAACTTTGTCCTCTCTGAAAGATTCCCGCGGTGAAACCATAATTTGAAGACAAATAGTCTTTCCCTGCAAAACATGGCCTTACACTTAAAATGCATTGATGCTTTGTAATGTTCATTAATGACAACAAGTTCCCTTAGAAAAAATTATCACTATACTTGCACCTTGAATGTGCAAAACTCATCCCACAATAGTGCAAATCATCCCCATAAAACAACAAAACCTTCAATGAACTGTTTCAATTTGAGATTAAATTACAGGTATACACTAAAATGAGCTACAGGGCAGAATTGAGAAACATGAATACAACAAAAATAAAATTTGCGAATTCACAGGAGTTGGAATTCGTAAATAATTTAAGATTAAGAGTAAAAAATTACTTTGAGGAGAATGGGATATCGAAGTTCGGGAACGTGAATATGGTAATTAAGACAGTTTTCATGTTTACTCTGTTCTTTGCTCCTTATATATTAATGGTGTCAGGAGTTGTAACAAATCCATGGCTGATTGTTGCAGGTTTTATTCTTATGGGTTTTGGGACTGCAGGTATAGGACTTTCGGTTATGCATGATGCCAACCATAAGTCATACTCAAAACATAAATGGGTCAATACAATATTATCCTACTCCCTTAACCTGGTGGGCGGATTTTACCCAAACTGGCAGCAGCAGCATAATGTAATGCATCATGGATTTACAAATATTGAAGGTTATGATGAAGATATTGATCCCGGAAATGTACTTAGGTTCTCGCCTAACAGTGAGCTAAAAAAGCATCACCGATACCAGCATATTTATGCCTGGTTCCTTTATGGTTTAATGACCCTGACCTGGTCTATTGACAAGGACATAAAACAGCTGACCCGCTATTTTAAAGAAGGAGTAAAAATAAGCAAAGAGAAGTCAAATCGTCAATTGGTAATTGAATTAGTGATCTCTAAAATACTTTATTATGGCTATGCACTTGTAATTCCAATTATATTTATTCCAATAGCCTGGTGGGCAGTGGTCTTATTATATCTCATGATGCACTTTATCGCTGGCTTTTCTCTTGCGGTTATTTTTCAAACAGCACACGTGATGCCTGAAAATGTATATCCCCTGCCTGACGAAGAAGGAAATATAGAAAATAACTGGGCCATTCACCAGATGCTTACCACATCTAATTATGCAACCAAAAATAAGGTATTGTCATGGTTCGTTGGATCTTTGAATTTCCAGGTCGAACATCACCTGTTTCCAACAATTTGTCATGTTCACTACCCCAAACTCTCTGCAATAGTCAAAAAAACAGCAGAAGAATACAACTTGCCATACCATGTTCAACCTACATTTATTGCTGCAATCAGGGAGCACTACAAAATGATGAAAAGTCTGGGCAGAGGTGAACTTATCTCGGCCTGAAAAAGCTTTTTGTTAAATGCCGGAGTGTAACTGTGCACCCTTGATTTTTTTTAAGGAAGACGGTTATCATACTTCAATTCATATGGTGGGTGTTTAAGAATATTGCGACTCATTTTGTCCTGTCTGAGCCACATCCTCACCAGGGTATGCCATTAAAAAATGACAAATTAAAATTATTTGTCATTATCTTTAAGGCAAATCACTAAAAATATGAGAGCCAGATTTCCCCATTTTGTCTTTCTCCTGATAATTTTTTCAACTAATCAATTTCTCCGTTCTCAATCTCTTGAATCTTCACCCAATGACTGGGAAAATCCGGCCATTTTTGAGAAAGGGCAAAATGATCCACATGCTTTTCATATACCTTTTTCATCAATTGAGTCTGCGCTGCTTGATCAAAGTTCATCCTGCGAAAATTATATCCTCCTGAATGGTTTATGGGATTTTAAATGGGTCGAACGCCCAGACCTTGTCCCTCAAAATTTTCAGGATCCAAAGTTCAATAGCAAAAAATGGGATAAAATTAGGGTGCCGTCAAACTGGCAAATGGAAGGCTACGGACATCCAAAATTCAGGAATGTTGCCCTCTCATTCGAAAGCGATCCACCGAACATTCCCGACTATTACAATCCGACTGCTTGTTACAAACGAACCTTTTCGTTTCCATCGGGATGGGAGAACAAAGAAGTAATGCTTCGATTTGAAGGAATCAAATCAGCATCCTATGTATGGATAAATGGTCAGTTAATCGGTTATAACCAGGGTGGTTTCGAACCTGCTGAATACAATATTACAACTTACCTGAAAAAGGGCAAAAATGATATCTCTGTGGAGGTGATCAGGTTCTGTGATGGTTCCTACCTTGAAAACCAGGATATGTGGAGGCTTTCCGGTATCTTTCGTGATGTTATCCTGTACGCGCAGCCAAAGGTTCATATAACAGATTTTTATCAAACCACAGACCTCGACGAAAATTTCAGGGATGCCAGGCTTAATATTGATGTTCATTTAAGAAATTCGCTTCCGGAACCGGTTTCCGGATTTAGCCTGGAGGTCGATGTCATGGATGGAACAGGAAAAAGTATCCTGGATGAAAGATTCACTGTTCCTGAAATTGATTTTGCTACACAAGCTTCAAAGATCGTTAGGCTGGCTACAATGGTCAAGGATCCGGACAAATGGTCATCAGAAACTCCGAACCTTTACACTATTTTATATAGCTTGAAGAATGAGAGGGGAATCGTTGTAGAAGCATTCACAAAAAAACTGGGATTCAAGGAGGTTGAAGTGAATGGAGTGCTGCTAACAGTTAATGGAAAGGCTGTTAAGCTGAACGGGGTAAACAGCCACATGCATCACCCTGATCATGGGCAGGCTGTTCCTCTGGAAACCTTGAAACAGGACCTCCTGTTAATGAAGCAGAACAACATCAATGCTGTCCGCACTTGTCATTACCCTCCCACCCCTGAATATCTCGACATGGCAGATGAACTGGGAGTGTACATTATCGATGAAGTCGGTGATGAAGCGCACGGAAATATTCAACTTTCATACGACTCTTCCTTTACTGAAATGTACCGTGACCGATCCAGGAAACTGGTGTGCCGGGACCGGAACCATGCTTCGGTGATCATCTGGAGCGCAGGAAATGAATCAGGCAGCGGTTTCAATATCCATGAAGTGATCAAAACAGGAAAAGCAATAGATCCTTCCCGACCGGCATGGATGTACGGGGGCAATACTTTTTATATTCCTTTCGAAGATATTACAGGTCCACGTTACTGGACTCCTTACCAGTTGAAGAACCTTGCAGAAGGTAATGTCCTCGGCAAGGATGACCTTCGCCCTTCATTTATGGACGAATACCTTGCAGCAACAGGAAACGGACTTGGCGGACTTGATGAATACTGGGAGCTGATCTGGCAGTATCCCCGCCTTTTGGGAGGCGCCATCTGGGATTGGATCAGCCCGGGAATAACAACTCCGCTCTGGATCACATCGGATGCCTCATCAAATCACATAGATGGTGCCATCATGGGCAGACCAGTTTTTGTAGCTGGAAAGGTTGGCAGAGGAATATCATTTACAGGTCATGATGACTGGATCGAATTCTACAGGGATCCTGCCCTGGATATTACCGGAAATGAAATTTCAATTAGCTTTTGGGTCAACCCAAAAAAGATACCACAAGCAAATACCTTTATCTCAAAAGGTGCTCATGCCTATGGGATGCGCATGCAATCGTTTGACACACTTGAATTCTGGATACAGGGCAATAACCTGAATACAATCTACCAGACCCCATATTATAAACCAAGTTCAAAGAGGATTGCTGTTAAAACCAACGTACCCTCAAACTGGTACGATAACTGGCACCACCTTGCTGGAATCTATAATGGAGAAACCTTAAAAATATATATTGACAAAACAGAATATGCCTCAGTGAAATATAGTGGAACCATCGCAGATTCACCCTTTCCACTTTGCATCGGGCGGGATGCCGAGATCCAGGACCAGGGAGAATACTCAGGGAGACTATCATCCATGATCATCGATGATGTATGGATTTACGACAAAGCTGTTGAAGTCGATAATCTTTTATCTGGTAAAAGCAATATCCCTGCGGTCCTTGCACTCGATTTTGAGCAGGACCGTAAGGAAGGTACTTTTTATGCAGTGGGCCTTGGTGGCAGGACCTACGGGATAGTCTGGCCCGACCGTTCCGTGCAGCCTGAATTGTACCAGGTAAAAAAATCTGCACAGCCAATTGCTGTTCTGCCGGTTGATCTGAAAAACGGAGTCGTTAAACTGATCAACCGTCACCGGTTCACCAATCTCGATAAATTCGACCTGGTATGGGAAGTAATGCGTGGCGGGGAACCTGTTGAAAACGGTAAATTGAACATCAGTTTAGACCCGGAGGAATCCATGGAAGTAAAGATCCCGTATTCCAGGTTAAAGAGCTCAGGGGAGCTGATCCTTACACTGTCATTCAGATTGAAAGAAAAATGCAATTGGGCAACTGAAGGTCATGAAGTCGCCTGGGAGCAATTTATTCTGCAGGAGTCAATGATGGAATACCCCGTGAACGAAGCCCCTGATATTTCACTGAGCGAGTCAGGTGATAAGTTTATAATCAAAGGAGAGAATTTTGAATATTCGATCATGAAGGAAAACGGAATGCTCAGTAATCTGTTATTTAAGGGCAAAATTTACCTGGAATCCGGCCCGTTGTTTAATATATGGCGTGCTCCACTGGCCAATGATATTGATCCCTGGGGATCATATCTTACTTCCGATGAATTTAAAACCGTTGGCCTTGGAAGGAGCATCGACAACCAATTGAGGACCCTGGGATTAAAGGACCTTTCAGTCCAGGTAATGGGAATTGAAAGCTCCAAAGAGGAAGGCCGGGTATCTGTAATGGTCCATAAATACTACAACTCTTCAAATCTAAGAGGTGCATTTGAATGCAGGGAAAATTATATATTTCACGGTGACGGCACCATCGATATAAATTTTATTGTAATCCCACACAGCCGAATGCCTGATTTCCTTCCAAAAGTTGGATGGCAATTCTCTGTTCCAAAAAGCTTCAGTGAAATTGAATGGTACGGACGAGGCCCCTTCGAGACTTACCCCGATCGCAAGACTGGGGCAAAAATTGGAAGGTATTCTTCTGATGTCAACAAGGAATATGTTCCTTATATAATTCCCCAGGATTACGGCAACCACACAGATGTAAGATGGGTAAAAGTGGAAGATGAGATGGGCAGAGGCTTTGAAATATCCACCGGGGAAACCTTGAATTTCAGTTATCATAAATATTCGACCGAAAACCTTTCCAGGGCCATGTATACTTATCAATTGAAGGATGCTCCCGAAAATACCCTGAATATAGATTCAGAAGTATCCGGGGTCGGTGGAACAGCGATCCGGCAATTGGAAAGGTACAAGGTGAAAGCCGGAGAACTTGAGTTTGGCTTCAGTTTGAAACCTTTTTAGGGATGAAAAGACTTTTAGATAAAGGGCATTAAAGTATGGGGGCTAAGACTTCCCAGGATATATTTTATGCATCATTTATATACAATCCAGCCAATAAAAGAAAACAGATAAGAATATTGTTAAGATATTTTGATTTTTATTTAATGCATCATCAATGAAAAAACTCATACTCCCACTACTGATCCCCGTTTTCATTGCTTGTTCCACCAAAATTGAATACCAGGATCCAACCTGGTACCCTTTTGCCCCTGATGAGAATTTTGAAGGCAGTTTGATCGACTTGTCGGATTGGCTGGACAAACCGGCCGGAGTTCACGGATTTCTGAAAATGGTGGGTGATGATTTCGAATTCGAAGATGGCACTGCAGTTAAATTCTGGGGTGTGAATATTTGCTCACAGCGCCCTTATTCTGACAGTGCTACAATAGATCAATGGGTAAGGCAGCTTGCCCACTACGGTGTAAATGGGGTCAGGTTCCATAAATTCACACAAAATGGTCTGTCGTCGAATTATTCTACAGTGATAACTCCGCAAAAATGGCAGCAATTTGACTATTTCCAGGCTCGCCTGAAAGAAGCTGGAATTTATTACGGATGGTCCCCTATTTATGGTCATAAGCTACGGCCAGGTGATAAAAACCGACTGCTGGCCTATGATGAGATCGATAAGGCCGACATGGGCAGCCACCTGAGCAGGAGTACCATCGGGCTCGTAAATTTTGCACAAGATATTCAGGATATACATATTGAACTGATTGTAAATATGCTGAACCACACCAACCCGTCAACGGGCCTTCGCTATGCTGAAGACCCGGCATTGACCTTTGTCGAGCTTCAAAACGAGGACAATATCTGGTTTTCAACAGCCGACAGGATGATGGAGCTTTGTCCAACATATAAAAGACTACACCAGCAGAAATTCTGCAAATGGTTGAAAGATAAATACGGCAGCCAGGAAAAGTTGACAGAAATATGGGGAAAAGAGGCTTTCGAGTGGGGCCGTGAGGTTAGAAAGGAGAACTGGAACCTGGAAAAATGCAATATTACACCGGTATGCAACCAGGGCATCTACGGATATGAGTTCACTAAATATTCAGACATGGATAAGGTAATGCCACGTTTTCTTCTTGATAATGCAAGATTCCTATACGAAGAGCAGGTGGAATTTTATGAAAGATTTGTGGCTGCCATCCGGGAAACAGGTTATAAAGGAACTATCGTAGGCTCCTGCTGGCAAGCTGGTGCGGGGATCACACATTACTATAATCTTGCTGCCGACCGTGAAGTGGGTTACATTGACCGTCACAATTATTTTGGCGGAGGGACAGGCCACAGCTTGGTTCCGGGTAAAATGAATAACCAATCGATGCTCTCCTCTCCAGGAAGCGGTTTTCTCAATACAGGCAGGCAACAGGTAGCTGACCGCCCCTATGCCATTTCAGAATGGATGTCCCTCCCTCCGAATGAATGGATCGCCGAAGGCCCTGCGATCATCGGCATATACGGTATGGGACTGAATGACTGGGATGCTTCATACGCTTTTGCAAGTGATTTCCCCTATTTTACAAAGACGATCCACACTCCTGGAGTATATAACGTGAATGCTCCAAGCCAGTTAGCCCTGTATCCTGCAATTGCAGCCATGATATACCGGAATGAGGTCGAAGAAGGCGAACTGGCATCTGTCAGAAATGTAAACATGGAGGCATTGAACCAGGGGGTGGTCGGTTTTGATGAGCGGGTAAAACAGGACATGGATCAGAAGGAATTTTCAGGTACCACACCAAATGAGCTGTTCGCAGTAGGGAAAGTGATCCTCAAATATACAGAGACTTTCCAGGAAACAGACCAGGCAGTTTTTTCGGGGTATTGGGATACGATTAAAAAGACAATAAGATCGAATACCGGTCAACTATTCTGGGATTATTCCGAAAGAGGTTTTTTTACCGCAAGCACCGATTATACTTCTGCTTTTGTTGGTTTTACTGGTGGAAAAGAATTAAGAGCAGGCAATATAAAGATCTCCTCGCAAACCCCTTTTTCAATAATTATTGCTTCCAGTGCTGAAAAGAATAAAAAACTGGATATGTGCGAGAAGATAATTGTAACAGCAATAGCGCGAGCAGTTAACACCGGGATGGAATTCAATGAAGATAAGACTGAACTGACAGATACAGGAAATGCCCCTGTCATGATGGAACCCGTTCAATTTAAAATTTCACTCGACAGGAAAATAAAAAAAGTCGTGATTCTTGATCATTCGGGAAAACCCAAGGGAGAGGCCATCGATTGCAATACTAAAAGCTTTGTTGCAGATGGAGCAAAATACCAGGCAATATATTACGAACTTACATTTTGAGCCGCATAGAACATGTAGCTTTCATTCATGTTTTGAAACCTGATGGAACTGAGAACTTCCTTCATATGTGCTTTATGATCCGAATAACATTCACTCGGGCACTTGAATTTAATAACATAAAATCCGTCTCGCTGCTTAACAGCGATTAAAAGCACCTTCACCGGACGCCTCATTTCACAGCACATTCCAAGGACAGCAAAAGCATCCCGT
>CAYSAH010000154.1:0-8450 GCA_964428945.1 uncultured Bacteroidaceae bacterium
TAAGCCTGTATTGACGAAAATATGATTAGGATCTTTAAGATTCGAGGTAGAACCGTCACCGAAATCCCACACATAGGCCTTGTCTCCCTGGGATTGATTCGTGAACTGCACCGGCAATGGTTGACAACCCTCAACTACAGAAGTTGAAAAGGCTGCTTCTACATCGGGGTATACGGTCAGGTTCTTCGACATAATATCCACACACCCCTGCGCATTTTCGACCTCAAGTGAAACAGTATAAATTCGTTTGTTTATAAAATCTGCGTTGTTATAAATGTTTACCTGGTCACCCGGATCATTCGTGCTCACTATGTTCCCGTCCCCGAAATTCCATGTATAATCCTGTCCTCCGATTGAAAGGTTTTCAAAGTTCACTTCAAACGGACCGCAGCCCAAGGCTTCTTCAAAGGTAAACTCTGCTTTTACCTGGGGATGTACCAGGATCGGCCACTGAATATTTTTTACACAAACACCATCAACCGTGCTTGTCGTAAGTGAAACAGTGTAGGTGGTATCGCTGCTACCAAAATTATTAAATGTATGCACAGGAGAATGATTGGTTGAAGCGGCACCATCCCCAAAATCCCAAAGGTACTTATCAGCATTTACAGAAAGGTCAGTAAAGGTAACTTCCAGTGGGTGACAACCGGCGAAAACATCTGCAGTGAAATTTGCTGAAATCTCAGGGTGTACAGTTATCTTACGTAACATGGTATCAGTGCATCCTTCGTTATTTTCAACGATAAGACTGAAATCATAATCTACAGCAGCTGCTGTAAAATTCTCAAAGGTATGATTGATTACAGGATCAGATGAAGCGCTTACAGGAGTGCCATCTCCGAAATCCCAGGCGTATGTATCAGCTCCGAAAGTCTCGTTATTTGCAATTACGTCAAAGGGGTGGCAACCAACAATATTTTCGACAGTAAATGCAGCTTCAATGTAAGGGTGAATGACCAGGTCTATACTTATGGTATCACTGCAAAATTCTGCAGAGGTGGCAATCAGGGTAGCAGCAAAGGTAGTATCCTTTCCTGAAAGGTTCCGCTCAAAGAGGTGAACAGGATTCGGGGAAGTGGAGCTGCCTCCGTCCCCGAAGTTCCACAGGTAATTTGCTGCATTCGCAGAGTTATTTTGAAATACAATCTCTGCTGGAGAACATGCATCAAGCGGAACAGCGGTAAAGTCTGCTGTAACTTCCGGATAGATAGTCACATCTCTTGAGATCTGGTCTGAACAGCCTTCATCGTTCTCAACAGTTAAGGTAATTGTATAAGTTATCGGAACTGCTGTGTGATTTTCATACAACACCGGAATGACCGCATTTGAGGATGTTGAGGTCCTTCCATCTCCAAAATCCCAGTGATAAAGGTCCGCGCCAATAGATTGATCGCTCAAGATAATTTCGTGGGGGGAACAGGCTGCAACGGTATCGTATGCAAATTTTGCCTCTATATAGGGTCTTACTGTTACAACATGGTAGGATGTATCCCTGCATAAGAAAGGAGAAATAGCAATTAGTTTAGTATTGAAGACCAGGTTGTCCGGTCCAAAAAGATTCTGAAACTGGTGAGAAGGATTCTGATCAATTGATGAACCACCGTCTCCAAACTCCCAAAGCCACCTGTCAGTATTACCGGATGAATTATTGGTAAACTGTACATCTAACGGGTGACAAGCATCGTCCTTATCGACTGCGAACTCAGAATTAATTTCAGGAAAAACTACCATGGTCCGGCGTAAAATATCTGAACAGCCACTTTCGTTTTTTACGAGCAAGGTTACAGTATCAAATATTGGAAGGTTCGTAGTATTCTCATAGGTATGCGAGAATACGAATGGATTTGGCGGCAGGTTTGGACCGTTTGCAGGATCGTTGTCATATTTCATTAACGGGGTTCCGTCGCCAAGGTCATACTGCCAGGAGAAGGTCCCTGTCGACTTATCTTCAAAGTTAATCTCAAGGGGTGCGCATCCCGTAGTGACATCGGTATCAAAATGGCCGACAATTGGCGTTGAGACAAGTACAGTCAGGTCAATGCTGCCTGATCCGCAGCCCCCTGAAACATCTACTGTATATACGTGTGGACCGGGTGGAAGATTTATGGCAGTAGGCAGGTTGCTGGTACCGTCATCCAGGTAGTCATCGGGAATCCACTGGTAATTTGTACCACCAAATGCATACAATTGAACTGGATCACCGTAACAAGCCCTCACCACACTGGAGTTTGTTCCTGCAACATTTGCCCCGATATTTAGTCCTCCAAAATCGGAATAATAACCATAATAAAGCCTCCCTTTGGCAGAGGGCCTGCCGTTGACAATGGCCAGGTGAAAAATTCCTCCGGTATTTTGTACAAGGTGTTGACCAACAGAAAGTGTGCTTGCTGGAAGCGAATTGGTCATTAAAACTACCCATCCGTCACTGCCAACCATTTCAGTAAATGCACCCGGGTCGATAATACCGTCGTCTCGCACCCCGTCTACCAGAAATTTATCCTCGTTCCCTTTTTCAGTGATAATGTAAAAATAGAATTTATTATTCCTTGCGCGTGTAAAGGCAAGTTGTGTATTCCCGGTACATCCTATAGCAGGGACAATCGCACCTCCACGGCTTGCATTTTCAATAGCCATCTGGAACACGTAAAATGGTTTTGGCGGATCGGCAGGATTTACACGGGAGGTTATGTGCGCAAACTTCGTTCCGCCCGGGATAACAACAAGTGCCTGCTGACCGGCATTAAGCGTGGTATAGGGAGAAGTACCAATAGGCAGACCATCAACATCATATACATAAATATTGGTATTATTTTCTGAGGCCAGACAATATATATGGTTGGGATTTGACATTTCGGGAACCAGGTAATTGTCCCCAATAATATCAACAGGCACCAACTGATCCCCAACAAGGTCCTCCGATTGGGGGCCTGTATTTAGCGCATCGTCCTTTACAGTAACACAAATAGGTTCACTTGATTCGATCTTTGTCCCCGCTAAACGATCTGCACCAAGTATGCTGTAATTCCTTGGATAGAGTGAAAAAGTCTCTCCCCTGTTTAAAGTTACATTCAAAGTGCCTCCCGCAAGTACCGGTGTAACTGCCGACCCATAGCTGGCAGCTATTCCCGGAGGCAGGGTAAAGGTCACCTGGCAATTATCCTGTGTTGCTACTATATCGATCGATGAATAGGCCCTGGGTACAAAGTTCCTGTTGTTGTAAACAGTCTGGAAGGGAGTATAAAATAAAGTACCCATCCCGTTTTTTCCTTTCAATGTCCATAGATCCGATCCATATTCATAATCCACCTCCCAGTAAGCAGTGATCATATTGGTCGACGTGATATACAGCCCGTATTTATTTATTCCATTAACAGTCAGTGGCTTATTCTCCAGGCCTATGGTCCCCGGCGAGGCTGCGACATCAATCAATCCGGAAAGATCAACAGCGGCAGTCGAGTTTGGTGCAATGTTTATTATGATATCAGCAAATCCTGTTGGATTTAATGCAGTAAGCCTGTTGGCAGGCATGCTGATAGTTACCGTAGCTTCCAGTTCAAGTGTTGCAATACGCAGTGTTCCCGGGGTTCCCCCGGTGGTTCCACGGTGGGAAAGTTCTGGAACCACGAACCAAAATTCAGTATCTATCTGTGCTGATGCAACGAAAGAGTACCCTGCAAGAGTCAAAAATAGGATGACCGAAATTAAATATTTGTGGAGGCCTTTTGTAACTTTAATGCGCATTGGATTGTTTATACCATTGAGATATTACTATAAATAATACTTGCAAAGATGCTCAAAGGTTGCATGAAATTATAATTTTAACTGATAAATTCCAATAGAATGAAATCGACCAGAATATTTTTAATCTCCGGTATTTGCTTGTTGTCCATCACTGCATTTTCACAGGTATATATGACCGAGGGATTTGAAACAGGAGACCGGCCTGAAGGATGGATCGAGGAAACGGTATCAGGAACCGAGCCATGGAGATACAGAAATGGAGGACACAGTCCCAATGATAACAACTGGTTGATACCTGCCGGTGCTGAAGATATAACAAGAAATCCTCCTGCTGCTTACGCGGGTACCTACAATGCTATTTTCTTTAAACAGGGGTTCAACAATGAACGTACAAAGTTGATCACTCCTGCCCTGGACCTTCTTGGAGGAACCAATGTTAAACTGAGTTTCTACCTGTGTCAGATTCCCTGGACCTTCGAAGGATCAACTGGATGGGACATTTTAAGGGTATACTATAAAACCTCTGAAGAAGGGGAATGGCACCTTCTTCACGAATACCTGGATCCTGTATATGAATGGGAGGAGCAGTCCCTGATACTTCCAGATCCCAATGAGACCTATTATATTGCTTTTGAAGGGCAAACACGCTGGGGATATGGTACCTGTATCGATAATATAAGCATCGAAGAAACAGGATCCCTTCCTTACTTTATCAGTACCATCGATATGGAACAGCCTTTTTCCACCTTTATCCCCTCCGGATCAGTGGACGTGCCGATACTCAGGATGGCCGTAAAAGTATTGGGAAATACAGATTCCATTGCTATAAATGAAATTAAAATCAGTTCGCTAAATACTGATGATAATGATATCAACGTTAATGGAATAAAACTCTATACTACTGTTTCTCAGGCATTCAGCCACGACAAGCCACTGGGTACACCTGTTTCATTCAGTTCGGGAACGGCAACATTCAGCAACCTGGACCACTATCTGCCCAGGGGCCTATCCTATATTTGGGTCACTTATGATATTAATGAAAATGCAATTCACAACAATACACTTGATGTGATGGTAAAGGCAAATAATATTATCGCCGGCAGCTCGACATTTCCTTCAAGCGACCAATCACCCTCAGGACACCGGATTGTTTATGAAACCATTTACAAACAAGATTTTGAAGGAGCCATGGACTGGACGATAAATGGAGAGTTCGAGGTTGACATCCCGACAGGAATGGGCGGCAACCCGGGAAATCCAAATCCAGGTGATGCCTTCAGCGGATCAAAGGTGCTTGGAACCGACCTCACAGGTTTGGGAATTAATCCATATAATTACGAACCCTCTCTGAATGAAACTACAAGCTACCTGGCCATCTCGCCGGCGGTTGATGCTTTGTACTACAAGAATTTGAATATTTTTTTCAGGCGTTACCTGAATATCGAAGTTTGGGACCATGTTTCTCTGGAGATAAGCAGCGATAACGGTGACTCCTGGGTACCTGTGTGGACAAGTAATTCTTATTTAAGTGATTTTGAATGGATTGAACAGAAATTTCAGGTTTCCGACACTTATGCAAGAACAAAGAATTTCAAGGCCAGGTTCAAACTTGGTCCAACAGACGGTTTTAATAATTATTCAGGATTAAATGTCGACGATTTCTACCTAACCGGAGAATTCATATCGAAAGATGTCGGGGTTTCCTCGTGGATTCTTCCACAGAGTGGGAGTGGTCATACAGCCTCTGATTCAGTGACCATTAGGGTTGTCAATTATGGAGGTGCGGACATTACAGATCCGGTTCCCGTTGGATTTTCTTTGAATGGCGGCGCCAATTGGACGATAAATTATATGAACAAGGATATTCCGGTAGGAGATTCTGTTCTATTTACTTTTGCCTCAACAGCGAATCTGACAGTACCAGGGTACTATCCTTCGGTCAGGGCAAAGACCTTTCTTCCGGGAGACCAGTTTACGGCAAACGACCAATTAATTACAGACCTGTTTATCGTTCCAACATATACTCCTCCGCACACTGAAGATTTTGAAACCAATAACGGGTACTGGAGACCCTCGGATGGGGGGATATGGGAATACGGGGCCCCGGGTGGAAGTGTTATTAATTCAGCCTCCTCTGGAACAGAAAGCTGGATGACAGGGATCAATCAAAAATACGGTGACCTTGTGTCAGAAAAAGACTTTCTGTTATTTGAAGATAATTTTGAAACTGACCTGGGCTGGACCTATAGCGGCGAATTTGAAAGAGAAGTTCCTAATAATGTATTTGCTCCTTATTTTGCATATTCCGGGTATTATTGTATGGGCACCGACTTAACTGGAACCGGGATTAATCAATTCTATTACGAGAATAACATTTCTTCTCTCAACCCCCAAACGGCCACAACCCCGGCCATTGATGTTTCAAGTTACAGCAATATTAATGTCAATTTTGTACGCTGGCTGTCGATACAGGAAGGTGATTCTGTTAAGCTGGAGGTTAGTCCTGATAACGGAAACACCTGGCACATCTTATGGAAAAATACCGAAGGCTACGTCTCTGATCTGGACTTTCAATTTGTATATTATACAGTTCCGGATAACCTGACGAATACAACGCAAATGAAATTCAGGTTCTCCCTTTACCACACATCCTCAAATGGGCCGGTAGCCGAAGGATTGAATATAGATGATTTTTATGTAACCGGGGATTTGGTGGATCTAAGTCCATCCTACCTTGAATCGCCAAGTTTTGATCTAACTGGACTTGATAATCCTGTTTTTGAGGCACAGATCTGGAGTGATACCGAAGAGGGTATGGATGGTGCAACACTTCAATACTCTTTAAATGACGGAGACAGCTGGTTCCCTGTAAACAACAATTCAAGTTTCGATTCTTACTGGGATTGGTACACCGGGAATTATGTAGGGGCTCTTGTACATGATGGATGGAGTGGTCAATCAGGATCATGGATAACAACCAGGCATTTGCTACCAAACGAGGTCAAGAATAAAAACAATGTACAGTTCAGGATTAAATTTCTGTTTGATAAATCAAATAACAATTTCGACGGATTTGCCCTGGATGATGTAAAAGTATTTAATGCTCCGGATGATATCGGAATAGAATCAATATTATCACCTTCTTCAGGATGTTATTTGAATTCCGACGAAAGGTTTACACTTCGCTTCAAAAATTACGGAATCAGGACCATGTCGCCGGGAGATTCAATCATTGTCAGTTATTATATTGATAAAGACGGAATAATTTCAACAGCTGAAGAATTGCTTATCATCGGGCAGACCATAGCCCCGGGTGCAACCAGGGATATAACCTTGGCCACAGAATTCGATATGAGCAAGAGCGGCACTTACAGAGCTGAAATTCATACGATTGAGCCAGATCCGTATTTTTATTACGCTCAGGCCAACGATACAGTAATTTCAATCATTAATGTCAATAAACCAGATGTCGACCTTGGGTTGGATATTTCGACCACTAGACCAGATACGGTTATCATTGATGCCTATACAGGCAATCCGACTGATACCTATAAATGGCAGGACAACTCGACTGGTACACAATATAATGTTCTGACAGAAGGAACCTATTATGTTACAGTAAGCAATACACTTGGCTGTTCAGCTTCGGATACCATCAATGTACTGCAACTTGTGCTGGATGCAGGTGTAAGTTCTATAGACGCTCCTTTATCCTCTTGTGAATTGGGAAATCAGCTGCCAGTTGAAATCACTGTCAGGAACTTTGGAACGGACATCATAGAAACCACGGATACATTGTATGTTTTTGCTGAGATAAGCGGTTCACTGGTCTTTTCAGACACCATTGTTCCCTCGGCCCCGCTCAATCCCGGGGAGACAATTCCATTTACATTTTCGGGGAGCTACGATTTTTCTTCCCCTGGAAGCTACCCCTTGAATATTTATACCGTTTTGAAGGATGACCAGGTACCTTCCAATGATGCTGTGATAAAATCGCTGGACGTTTATGGCTATCCTGCAATTGACCTTGGACCTGACACAATTGTCTTTGCTTCAGAATACATTCTTTCTCCCGGGGCAGGTTACAATGCATACTTATGGCAGGATGGTTCAGGCCTGGATGAGCTTACCATCAGCCAGGCTGGTTCAGGCTCATATCATGTTCAGGTGAGTGATATGAATGGTTGTACCAGCTATGATACAGTATCGGTAACCCTGAACGTGGTTGATATTGTGCTTGAAGAGATTCTCGCTCCTGCAAATTCCTGCGAATTATCCTCCTCAATAACAGTGTCAGCCAGGATCAGAAATGCCGGGAATCAAACCCTGACCGCTGGAACAGAAATTACTTTTGGCTATAACATAAATGCAGGCCCCAACAGGGAGGAAGCAATTCTTCTTGCTCAGGACCTGCTTGCCGGCGGAACAACCAGCCTGACTTTCAGTTCGGCTGAAAATGTAACTACCGGTCAATGGTATGATTTTGTCGTATACATCGATTTTGCTGAAGATACCAAAGCTTCAAATGACGCACTCCAAACTACTGTCGGAGTATTTGATGCACCAGTGGTTGATCTCGGCGAATCTTTCCAGGTCATAACGGAACTCCAATATACACTTGATGCCGGGCCCGGATTTGTGAGCTATGAGTGGCAGGATGGTAGTAACAACCAAACATTTACAATCAAACAACCCGGTATAGGCACCTA
>CAYSAH010000155.1:0-8432 GCA_964428945.1 uncultured Bacteroidaceae bacterium
CATGTCTCGAGGACTGTTTCTTGCTGAATCAATCTGAACCACACCGACATCAGGAATAAAAATGTTTACCCGCTCATTGCTGACACTCGTACCTATGACATTAGATAATACCAGGTTAGGTGAGAATGCATATTCTAGTCTCACAGATGTCATTAACTGGAAGCTCCTGTCAGATCCCATTCCTTCTGACATTAGTACTGCCGGATTGCTGATGTTGAAGGCACCTACATCATCATATGGATACAATACCGAACCATCAACTACGCTCCGCTCATTAGGTGCCATAAGTGGCGATTTAAGAAGGGAGGAAGTAACAGGATTTATTTCTGTTGTTGGTCCCATATTTGACAAATAGCTGTCGGCAAGGGATAGTTTTGTATTAGGAATTACCGTAAATTTATTGGTAATGTTGATCTTACCATTAAGTCGCAGCGTATACCTTGAAGATCTCCACTGGTCGTAGGGTGCCCCATGCCTCTGGAAGCCGGAAGAAATATTGTAGGTAGCGATATCATCACCACCCTTAAGAAAAATATAATACTTCTGTAAAGCTGCAGGCTTCACCAACTGCTTCTGCCAATCAGTATCACTGCTGTACCTGTAAAAATCAGTCCCTGTATTCAGATTCAGCCATGGATACATATTATCAATCTGGCCGGGAGTATATCCCTCTCCTGATAGCATACTATTAAAATAGGATTTGAACTGGGTTTTGTTAAGTACATCAAGACTGTTCGGAGGCAGGGCAATTCCACCATACATTTTTATAAGGATTGAAGCACTGGTTTCCCTTTTCTGTTCAGTATTTATATAAAGGGCACCATTGGAACCGGCACTTCCCAATTGACCTTCGGCAACTTTCATAACAGTTATATCGACAATATCTTCAACATCCACGATGTCCAGAGGATTCTGATTGTGCCCCTCTATAAGAAGGTTATCCATAAAACTTATCTCATGAATTATACCATCTATAAAAACGATAGGTTCATTTCTTGCAAACAAGGATGATATTCCTCTCAGGTTGATCCAGGAACTATGACCAGGCATTCCTGAATTCTCAATAATTTGAAGCCCTGGAACCTGACCAATAAGGTTTTGCTCAAATGAAGTTGAACCTGAGCCCTCAAGGCTTGATTTGGTGATGAGAGCCACAGAATTAGTGGCAGTCTTCATCGTTCCCGAACCCAGTGAGGTAGTATAGGTCTCATCATCTGAGTTATACTCCAGCCTGGTTAAATAGATTAACAATTCACTTTGGCCCTTGGTAAAAACCTCAGAAGTGTGAAATCCGGGATAGTTGACGAGGATTTTCATTTCCGGAAAAGGCATTTCGATGGAAAATGCTCCATCTTCCCCGCTTACGGTGGATACACCTGTGGCAGATATAGAAATAACAGCCTGCTGCAGGGGTAAGCCCGAGCCTGATTCAAGGATTTTTCCTGAAATCATAGTTCCTGTTTCCTGCGCCAGGAGCCCGCTGTTCATCCACAAAATGGACAGCAGCAAAGCAAGGAAAATCCGGACGGGTCTGTTGTAGTTAGTCATGTAGTCGGAATTTAATGGTTCAATTTCGATTAATATTTTTACACAATACGTTTGCTAAATCTCTTTAATATTTTAGTACTAAAAACAATAACTATTTAGGTATAAACCTGAAGTAGTCCATGAACATGTGACCAGGTGTGGCTGTTTCCATTCTAATTTTGTGATGAACTGTTTCTGAAAAATCAACATCCGCAACCAGCACCAGCCGATTTTCCCAGGTAGCATCAGCGGGATTATATACACCCAGGTAAACATCATCCATAAAAATTGAAAAAATTGGACCTGAGTTCCATCCGGCTGCCCATAATTCATATATACCCTTCCTTATCTTCGGAGTTGTAAATTCTATCCAGAAATGACCGTTCATGGAAAGCGCATCATCATCTAAAATCAAATGCCCGGGCTTATAGTAATACTGGAGAAACTGCCCCTCCCATTTGATACCTTCAAATGTATTTTGTCCATCGTAATACATCTGGTAATACTGATTCAAATAGCACGGTTGCTGTTGTAAATCAAAATAGTCTGTTACCTGGTGGGTAATTACCTGGTTTTCCGTTTCTGCAACAGGAAGTGTTGTGTTCACCGTATGAATAACACCGTTTTTTGCAGGTATATTTGACAAATCATAATAGAATCCTACATAACTTGAGTCAGTTTTATTGACCTTCCAATCTTCCTCCACCTTAATGTTCAGATAATTATCCTGTGATATTAAGTAATAGATTGCATCCGGCGCCATATCAGAAAAGTAATAAGTACCTGATATACAATGGTATTCCATATACTGATAGAATTCGTTGCTGCTGCTGGTTAAATCAGACTCGGTACTGTATAAATCGACCAAATCATCCACGGAATTAATGCCAAGCCTGTTATAAAGGGAGTCAGGGACTGCAAGTATTGTATAGCGGGATCTGGCTGTGGTTAGTCCATAAGGGAAACTAATGTTCTTCAAAGTATCTGAAATTCCCGCAAGCTCCAATCCTTCTTTGAAAATACTGTATCCTGAATAGGAGGCCAAAACGTCGTATACAGATTTTGTAATGGGTTCCAGTACATGGTCGATATGATGCACGTACCCGTTTGAAGTTGGGATATCCCTGTCGATTATTATCGCAACCTTATTCAACAATATTTCTCTGCCCTGGAAATCTGCAGCAACCAAATCACCAAGACCATTTTTAAATGGTAAAGTGCCCAAATTCATGGCTGCGGATGAAACTTCCCCCTGGAGAACATGATTATATACAAAATCTGTTAATTCCTCAGTATCTACACCGGTAATGGATGTAACATTTTTTTCCGCATAGTATGCTTTCATTGCTTCATCAGTTGGCAATAAAAGCGTAAAAGGCCCCCTCACACGCAGGAGGTTTTCAATGCCTGTAATTTTCAATGCTTCACCAAATTCCGTAAAAGACTCCGGATTACTATAGACATAATCAGTAATTACCATCTGGTTGGTTTTGGGCTTCCACTCTATTACGTCTGGGGTACACTGCAAACAAACAATACCCAACAGTGCAAAAACTACAATCCTGCCAAGGTATCTTCCCACCACTGAATAATTTTCAACTGTTTTCATAATGATTCACTTTTAATCCGTTAAATTTATCTGTCGTAAAAAGGATTCTGTATTAGGTTCCTGTTAACCAATATCTCATTCTCATGGATCGGTAAGTAATAGCTCATTGTATCTATTACTTTCGTTCTCATAATAGCAAGCTCTTTAGCATCTGTGGCTTTTTCAAGTATGATATCAGTAAGGATCTTTTTGTCTTTAAAATTATCTTTCTTTGCAAAACGAAGGATATCAAACCAACGTTTCCCTTCAGCTGCAAACTCCCTGCCCCTCTCCCCAAGTACTGCATTTCTGAATTCAGTTATTGTAAAAACCGGCGTAATAAATGTACCTGCACGTTCGGCAACCTCCCGTAGCAGATTATTTGCTTCCGTGAAATTACCTGTTTCAGCCAGGGCCTCTGCTTTCATCAATAATATATCGGCATAGCGATAGATGATAAAATTAGCATCCCGCTGGCTGGATCTTCTTATCCTTGATGGTGTGCCGGTCTCATCTGTTCCAATGTACTTCCATAAGGGACCTTGTAATCCGCAGACCCTGATATCTATGTCTTCGTCAAAAGCAACCTTATCGATATCTGCTGAAATCAAATCAAGGAGTGAATAATACATTGAATTCTCCTGTTCTTCCAGGTTATCGTTATACTGTACCTCAAATATACTCTCAACGAGGGAATTACCGGGGTAGTAAATATCAAACCACTTTGAACTGGGTTCAAGTGCAAACCGGCCTGAACCAATTACAGAATCACAATAGATAAGTGCATCCTCATACTTTTCATCCCATAAGTATACATCTGCCAGAAGGGTCTGGATCGAATACTTGTTTGCTCTACCCTTATAGAAAGCCCTGTCGTCAGCAAATTGTCCTGTATATGCAAGGGCACTGGCCTTTTTGAGGTCCTCTTCAATCTGATGAAGAACTTCCTTCTCAGTACTTTTTGGGATATAAAAATCAACAGTATCTGAAATAGTTGCTTCCAGGACAAGGGGTACATCTTTCCATAATCTGACCAGGTAGAAATAACTCAGGGAGCGTAAAAACAGCATCTCAGCCTCAATACCCTCCAACATTCTGTCCGTTAGACTTTTATCTAATTCCTGTATCAGCGGTGCATAAAACATAACTGTATTTGCCAGGTTGATTGTATTGTAGTATTGTCCCCATTGGCAAGCCCCGTTTGTTGAGGTAATATCATTTACTCCAATACGGTCGTAATCGGAATAACCACCACCACCTACAGAAATTACATCTCCACGCACCTCTCCCAATAAAAAGGATTTTTCAGTACAGGCTCTTAATGCATCATAGGATGCTGCAAGAACTGACATAACATCATCACTGGTTTTCCAGAATTCCTGCTTGATCAATTCATTCTCCGGTTCAATGTCTATCCAGTTATTACAGCCGGTCTGGCAGCTAAGGAAAATCACCAGGAGTAGGACAACTTTTAAGTTCAACCGATATAAAGTAGGTTTCATCTTGCCTTGTTTTTTTGAGTTAGCTAATCTTAGAATGTAATACTGATACCCAGAGTATATCTTATACTCGGAGGTGTCCTGTTGAAATCTTTTGGCAACTGGTCAGGCCTTGAAGGAAGTCCGACTTCAGGATCCTGCCCGGTGTAACCAGTCCATGTATAAACATTGTAACCCGTCAGGTAAACCCTTGCCTGGGAAAGGTTAAGAGTTTTCGTAATATTCCTTGGAAGGGTATAGGAAACCGAAGCAGATTTAAACCTGATAAAAGAGCCATCTTCAACAAAACGACTTGAGCCGAGCCAGTTAAATCCTTCATTGTAAAGGGCCCTGGGCATATCTGTAGTGTCTCCCTCTGATCTCCATCTCCAGTTTGTTGCCTTGCTTTGGTTATCGTAATTATACATTTTTTCTGTATCCATCCTGGTCTGATTGATGATCTCCTGCCCGACCCTGTAA
This sequence comes from uncultured Bacteroidaceae bacterium, assembly GCA_964428945.1. GTDB lineage: Bacteria > Bacteroidota > Bacteroidia > Bacteroidales > M55B112. The sequence goes on from CAYSAH010000155.1 coordinate 5,074, forward strand.
TAGAGGAATACGTTAACAGTCAAATTCTTATACTGTATTCTTGGGCCCAATCCTCCCATAAAATCCGGGTTTGTGTCTCCCAGATAAATAAGGTCCAGTTCATCAATTTTACCATCATAGTTTCTGTCCTGGTATTGTGCATCACCGGCTTCATAAAGATAAGTTGACGGACCACCGTGAATCATCTGCATCGGTATCGATTCCCCGATCTCGTAAATCAGGTTCCCTTCTGCGTCACGTACATAAGTATCTTCCGTACGGGAATAAACGCCCAGGTAGTTATATCCGAAGAATCCCCCAATCGGCTCTCCAGGAACAATGGCAGTCTTGTATTCCCCATTATCGAGCATATTTCCATATTCAAAACTGAAGTTTTCAGGCAATTGAAGCACGATATTCTGGTTTCTTGAAATATTGAAATTAAAGGAGAATTTGAAATTCTGACCATCAATTACACGGTAATCAACCAGTGCTTCTATTCCTTTATTCTGCAATTCACCATCATTGGTATTAAAAGAACTGAAACCGGTACTTGAAGGAATACTGGTATTCCGGAGGAAGAGATTGTGCGTGGTTTTGTCATAGATGTCGAATTCAACATTCAGTCGGTTATTCAGGCCGTAAAATGACAATCCTAAGTTTAACTGCTCTATGTTTTCCCATCTGAGGGCGGTCAACTCCATGTTATTGGGCTTAACGCCGGGCAGACTCATATAGGCAAGGTTGATTCCTGCGCCATATGTATTGAAATAAAGGTAATTATCACTCGGTGCATTACCTGATATTCCCCAGCTTCCCCGGATTTTCAGGTCGTCTATAAACTTGACATCCCTCAGGAATGATTCTTCAGAGATCCTCCAGGCAAGGGTTGCAGCAGGGAATACACCCCAACGAACCTCCCGGCTGTATTTTGAGTTACCCTCAAGCTTCGCTCCAATTGAGAAAATGTACTTGTCCCTGAACTTGTAAAAGGCATTTGCAAAAGCACCTACGGAGCGGTACTCAGAAAACCAGGCATACATCTCTGTAATGGATTTATCGCCCAGAGTGGTTGTTTCAAATTCAGAAAATGAACGACTGGTTGCAAGGTGATAACCCCTGGTTGTTGATACTTCACCGTCAAATTGTCCAAGTATCTTCAAATCATGCTCCTGGGTCTGAACAGGTGAATAAATAATTTTAGTTACACTATATATGGAAGATTTGTTAGTAAATTCATTGGTTGACTTCCTGGTAACATTGTCGTAAAAATTAAATCCGACTGCCTTATAAGGAAGGAATTTCTCCATTTTTGAATCGAACACATCCAGGGTGATTGTAGAGTTGAACCTTACTTTATCACTGATCTTGTAGTCCAGGTTGAAACCAGCGCGAAGATTATCCTTATACCTCTTGTGCTGGCTCAATTTTGCAAAGGCAACAGGGTTAACCATTTCACTGGCTGTTCCCTGCAGTGTTGTTGTAGGGGTAAAATATTCTTCATAGGGTATATTATTCGTATCCCTGACAAAAACTGAGAGGTTGGGCATTTTCCTGTAGGCCATGGAACGAAGGCTTCTGCTTCCTGAATAATATCCATCCTCAAAATCGTAATTGGCATCCTGGTCGTACCTGGTATACAGAATATCACTGTTAAATTTCAATTTTGAAGAAATCGTATAGTCAAATGAAGTACCAATATTGAGTTTCTTTAGATTTGTTCCAATGGTAGTTCCATCTTCATCCTGGTATCCCAGGGACAAGTTATAGCCTGATTTCTCACCACCCCCGCGTACTGAGAAGTGATGCTGCTGTGTATAGGCCTTTCTTGTGATCTCATCGATCCAGTTTGTATTCTGCGCATAATTCCAGTATTCTTCCCAGTCCTTGTCATATGCAATTTGTTCCGCATCTGCATTCGTGAGAAAGAAATTGTTCCTGGAGTCAAGGTTATAATGCGACTCAGCGATCAGCCTGGCATAACCACCGCCATCCAGCATTGGAATTGCATCTGGTTCATGTGCCTGGGTTATCTTTGTAGTATATTCAAATATAGGCTTTGACCTGGTACCCCTTTTGGTTTTGATCATAAGGACACCATTGGATGCTTTGGATCCCCAGATTGCAGTTGCACCGGCGTCTTTCAGTACTTCAATGGATTCAATATCTTCGGGAGCGACATCAATAAGGCTGCCAAATTTTTCAACATCGGCACTTCCAAAATCAAATCCTTCGTCGATCTGAGTATCGTAGGGAATACCATTAATAACGATCAGCGGACTGTTCCTTGCATTAAGTGTTGCCGTACCCCTGATCCGAATGTTCAGACCTGCTCCCGGGTCACCGGATACTGCAGAGATATCAACGTTTCCAAGCCTTCCCTGGAGCATTTCTTCAACAGTGGTGGTCATACTTGAATTCAATCCTTCGAATTCAAGACGGGCAACCGAGGGCGCACGGTCCCTGATGGATTGGACACCGTCGTTCCCCATTTTCTGACCTACAATAGTAATAGCTTCAAATTCGATTGAAGACTCACTTAATACCACGTCAATTTTATTTCTCCCGTTAACCTCTACCAATTGTTTCTCGTAACTCAGCATTGAAAACTGGATGGTTGCATTTCCTGAAGAAACACTGATAATGTAGTTACCGTTCAAATCCGTGATCGTTCCGTTCAGGAACCTGCCATTCTTATCGATCTCAACCACGTTTACCCCCATAAGAGGTTCGTTAAACTCTTTGTCACGAATATGTCCGCTGATTAGAAAATTCTGGGCTGTAACGGGCAATAATGCTCCCAGTAACAGCACGGAAATACAGAGAATCAGGTGTAATTTGTTCATAGTCTGGTAGTTGAATTATCTTAGTAGTTGATTGTTCTTATATTCTCTGAAACTTTTAAGGCTCTATTTTCAACACTTTGTCAATTTTGTGCAAAACGCCTGTTTCAACAAGTTTATTTGCATTTGCGTGGCTAACGTTGACAACCTGTCCCGACAAATCTTCAACTGAAAGATTACCAGGATTGTTATTGAATTCAAGTCTAAGATATCTTATTTCACTTCCAACGAGTTCATAACTGTTCGTAGGATATGAACCCGATACTTCCCCATTATCAAAGACAGAAATTCCCCTCACAAAATGATACATCAGGAAGTTCCTGAGGTCAAGACCATCGTTTGTTTCCGGATCGGGTATCAGTCCAGCCAGTTCAGCATCAGCAATTGCTGCATTCGTCGGTGCAAATATTGTCCATTGCTGCAATTCATTAAGGAATGTGACACGTGGTCTTAGAATACCTGGTTTCTCCCACCTGATCTGAGCACTGTCGATAAGTGCAGATGCAACAAGAAGGTCTTTGAATGATGAAAGGTCCG
>CAYSAH010000156.1:0-8369 GCA_964428945.1 uncultured Bacteroidaceae bacterium
CTTAGACTAGACCGCATCCTTTTTGAATCCTTATTCCCCAGAGAACCCTGTGGGCGGCTATGGATATGCAGGTCCATCACCACAGCGTTTCATGCAAGCTGTGAGTTGCCGGACCAGAGAACAAGATGTATGATCGTGTTTCTATACAGGCATGGACAAAAGCCTCAACCCAACACGGGATTGAAACATTCTTCCTGGTCCGGCTAACTATTATTGGACATTATACAATCCTACCTCAGAAATTGCCGGTACATGCAAGGCACTGTCAATATGGATCCTGATCTTATCTGTAAGAACTGCTTCGAAAAGCAATATCCTCTTATATCCTATCGTAGTACCCTTTACTATTTCCTTCCATTCACCTGTCTGATTCTGGGCTTCGACATGGAATTTACTGATCCTCTGGCCATATTTTATTGGCTCCTGCAGCATGATTGAATTAATTGTTGATTTTTCCTTCAGAATAAGTTCAATACTTGCATCTCTGGGGCTCCTTATAATAAAAAATGTTTCAGGATTGTCATCCTTAATGTTGGAAACCAGGTTCTTTCCTATAAAAGAGTTTCCGCCCTTTCTGATCACCTTGCTATGCTCAGCCAGGTCAATTTCAAAGTTATTTTCCAGGCGCTCGTGAAAAGCTTCCAGGTTTTGAGCGTCGTTCTCATGGATCAATCCCCTCCTGTCAGGCGGAAGATTCAATAATAAAACAGCATTTCTGCCTACTGACTTAAAATAAATGTCCATCAGCTCATCCGGAGATTTCACAAGGCTATCCTGGTTCTGATGATAAAACCACCCTGGCCGTATTGATACGTCACACTGACCGATCATCCACTTGCTCCCTTCCGGGTCTCCTTTGTTCAGATAGTTTTGATCTGAAGCACCGATCACAAGGTTCTCATCTGAGATGGTCGACCAAAAGGTTTCTCCTGCAAATCCATTTTCATTCCCGATCCAGTGTATATCCGGTCCGGCATCAGAAAAGATCAGGATATGCGGCTGAAGCCTCTTAACAAGTTCAAAGGTCTTATTCCATTCATAGTAGCTCGCCCTGTCAACCTGTCGTTCTTCCCTGGCTCCACCATAATATCCCGTTCCCCCGTTTGCCCCGTCAAACCAGATCTCGTTGATCTCCCCGTACTGGGTAAGCAATTCTGTAAGCTGATCCCTGAAATACCGGATATATTCATCAGATCCATATGCTGCATGGTTCCTGTCCCAGGGTGAGAGGTACAAACCAACCTTCAGTCCATGCTTCCTGCATGCATCCGTAAATTCCTTAACGATATCGCCCTTTCCATCTTTATACGGGCTGTTCTTCACAGAATGCTCCGTATAGGCACTCGGCCACAGGCAAAAGCCATCGTGGTGCTTCGCGGTAAGGATCAACTCCTTCAATCCTCCGTTTTTTGCAGTGATCACCCATTGCTCCACATCCGGTTCAGTGGGATCAAAGATGGCCGGATCCTCGTCTCCAAAGCCCCACTCCTTGTCGGTAAAGGTATTTACGGTAAAATGAATGAATCCGACCATTTCCATCTGCTGGTAGCAAAGCTGCTCAGCTGAAGGTCTGATTTCCATTGCCTCAAATGAGGCGTTCTTTCCGGTTTCCGGCTTACACCCTGGCAGAAGTGACAGGAGCACCAACATTAACATCCTTACTTTCATTGCAGATATTTTAAAGTAAGATAGCCAAAAATCATTAATATCGTTATAAGGATACACTTCATGGACATGGGAATTTCCCCGAAGGATGATTATAAATCACCGGGGGGCTTCCTCCTGCGGATATTGTACTTAAACAATGTCCTGTTCACTGATTTTGTACTTCACTAAGGTCTCCTTCATATACTTCGTTTAATGGAAGCCGACACCTGTAAAGGTCTCGTCCGTGAGTGGAAGGAATTAAAGAGGAATCGGAATGAACACACAATTGCTTCTTTTATTCTGTCAACAAGGCAAAAAGACATAAATCAGAAACTAGTCCGGCAAGTTCCATGGATAATTATAGCGGTACACAAAAAAAGTACCTTCTGAAGCTAAGCTAAGGTCAATATTGAAGACCAGCGCTTCCATTCCATCTGCATAAGGCTCAATAAATTCAACAACATAATCCAGTTCAGGGACATCGCTTATCTCAATGTCAAGGTCATACAGGCAATTACAATCACAAAGTGCTTCTTTTTCATTTTCAACAAGCCGAAGTGTATCGCCATTCAGGCTTACTTTACAGAGAAATTTTTCCGGACAGCAATTAAAGCCGGCATTGATATGAATCAAACTAAGAATCTCTTCTGATTTGGAGTAAGAATATATAACTGCACTTACAGAATCTGGCCAGCCATTTTGAACTTCAGAACTTTTCAGATATTTACATGAAGAATATGCTGTAAGCAATACACTGGGCTCTCTGGATGAGAATTCATTGTCGCACCCGGAAAAACTGAGGAACAAAACAAGGCAAAATAAAGCATATGAAAATCTAACTGTCATCGGAGTTTTATTTCAGGATGAAAAATAGCCTTCCTGGGATGCTTGTAATGGTTTATTCAATCACAATTTTTTGAATGAACTTACTATAAGCTGTTTCTGCCCTCAAGATATAAACACCTTCCCCAATATCCTGTACCGGCATGAAATTCTTACCCAGGGCAGTACGAATGAGCTGACCGTTCAGATTCATCAGCTGAATGGAAGAAATCCTTTCACCATTCAGAGACTGAATATAGAGGACCTCACTCGCCGGATTTGGATAGACAAGGTAATTGCGCATATTCAGATTTTCAACATCGCCACTGAGTTTCGTCGAATACAATCGTATGTCATCGATCATCCAGCCTTCTTTGTCACTCCCTTCATTGTCACTTATAAAATTGAACCTTATGATCATTGTATCGTATGGTTCTGAAACATTTTTTACAAGGCACTCCTCCCATCCAAAACGCGTATTTACCCAGCCACCGGAGTTTCCTGAAAAGCCTGGTTCGCCGTTGAACAAGGTATCTTCAAGGCTGTAAAGATTCCGTGTCCTGTAGGGATCAGCCGGGTTCAGGCAGGAAACATAATCCTCCATAACATTCTCCCAGTTTGCACCATTGTCATGGGAAACCTCAATATATCCTCCATCCTTTCCGGCATCAGTGTCGTACTTGTGATTGAATTCAAAATACACGCTGTATGGAAAGTGATCAACATTAAAATAGCTGATGATCAGGTCAAAATGAGAATGATTATTTTCAGTATATCCCTGGGAAATGCCGGTAAGAATTACCTGCTCGCCATTGTAGGCTGAATTGAAGATTGTCTTTGCAGGAGCTCCTATCTCCCAGATGTTTTGAAGGGAAGTATCCTGAACCAGGTATGCATAGGGCTCTTCAAAGGTAATGGTGTCCCAGCTGTATTCGGTGTCCTGGGTATGACCTGAAACATATATTATGGAAAACAGGATGATAAATAATAGCTTTTTCATCATTGGGGTTTTAGGGAGCTTCCTCTCAATCTATGTAAAGTTCGATCATTCTTCTAAGAAACTCAACTATTCGGCACTCTTTTCCTCGATAAAATTCAAGCGCAGCAGGATATCTCTTTGAGGCTGTTTCCCCATCATAAAAACGTGTTCCCCGAATTCTTCAAATCCATATTTTTCATAGAATCGCAGTGCCCTGAAATTTTTCTCGTAGACACCCAGCCACAGGTATTCTTTCCCCTTTTCCTTCCCGAACTGAACTGCATGCTCCATCAGTGCAGCTCCAACACCTCTGCCATAGTATCCCTTTAATATATAGATCCGCTCCAGCTCAAGGCTTAGCTCTTCCTGAAGTTCTGTTTGTGAATTGCCGACATTGACTTTAAGGTAACCGGCCAGCTTTCCTTCAGTTTCGATGAACCAGAACCATGAATCAGGGTCCTGCAATTCCTTTTTCAAAATCCTTTCATTGAAGCAGCGCTCAAAATAATGATTCATATTTTCAGGGGTATTCGTGCTTGCAAAAGTCTCGTTAAAGGTCTGAATCGCAAGCATTCTTAAAACAGATACCTGCGTGGCATCAATTCTGTAAATAAAAAAAGGGGAATTGTTCATCCCCCTAATTTAGTAAAATCAATACATTAAAATTCATTGTACAAAGATCTATTTGACCTTTAATTTTCCAAGCCTTGCGGTAGCTTTAACTGTGGTGGTCTTCTTTATAAATCCTATCCCAAGAATTGGTTTTTCAACCGTGGTTTCATATTGAGGATAGATCACCACATCGTAATTCGGATTTGCCATCATCATCTCATACAGGGCATAATTAGCAGTCTGATCAACGACAACACTTCCCATTACCGGAATACTGGCCAGGTTGATCAACATTGAACTTCCGCCCTGGATGGTGCCGGTTTCCTGCTTTAACAAACGCTGCCAGTCAATACCCACAATTTTTGTGGAACTTGCCTGGGCCGAGACTTGTTGTGACAGGGTGAAATCATCCATCTGGAGTTCCAGTCGCACATTTGGCTCACGCATGGCAACATTGGTTGCTGTGCAGCCCGAGAGTAGCAGGATTCCGGACATCAACAGGAATCCTGAACGAATTAGAACACTTTTCATTTTTATAAAATTTAATTGTTTTAGGTATAGAGTCAGAAATTAATTCGAGAACAATTCTTTCTTTTCTGTTTCGTTCAGCTTTGCCATAACAGCGATCTTAACTTTCGACGGATTCGCCATGATAAAGGCTGCAAATCCTATCAGGAATACAACCAGTTGTTTTCCATCCTGCAGCAGCATGAATGCCACGATTGCAAAGAGCGTCGGACCTTCAATGCATGCCCAGCGGATGATCAGTGCTTTTTGAAGTATAGCTGTCTTCTCTGCCAAAGCTGCCCCGGGATCGATCCTGTTCAGACTTTTATCTGCAACAATTTTCCCCACAGGTATTAACGAGAGCATTAACAAGGAAAGGATATTCAAAGGGTCAAGTCCCTGCTTAAAATCAGGAATCTGCCAATCATTCATGAAAATTGTAACTCCCTGGAAAAGTACCACACCCGTGATAAGGGCAAGGTAAATGGTCTGAAGGATTCTGTATGATTGTTTGATTGAATTTTCCATAAGCCAGGGATATTGAAAACGAAATTTGAAATTATGAAAATAAATCAGATATTCAATCCGATTATATAAAATGAGGCTGGTAATTAAATACTTTTTATTTATTCCTTGTTCGATATTCCTTGTTCGATATTCCTTGTTCGATATTCAATATTCCTTGTTCTACTTTAATCCTTCTCCCCCTGCTCCGTCCGCCTGATGATCTCATCCTGCAGGGCAGTGCCGAGGTCATTGAAATAATCGCTGTAGCCGGCTACCCGGACGATCAGGTCCCGGTATTTTTCCGGGTTTTTCTGTGCTTCCCGAAGTGTGTCTGCTGAAACCACGTTGAATTGAATATGGTGGCCCATCATGCGGAAATAGGACCGTACCAGTTGTGTGATCTTATGTATTGAAGATTCATTCCTGAAAAAGTCCGGGGTGAACTTCTGGTTCAGCAAGGTGCCACCTGTCCTTAGGTGATCGATCTTTGCTGCAGACCTCAGCACCGCGGTCGGACCTTTGGTATCCATCCCCTGGAAAGGAGAGATCCCTTCCGAAAGAGGTTCCCCTGCATGCCTTCCGTCGGGAGTGGCCCCAACGACGCTGCCAAAATAGACATGCGAGGTGGTTGGCAGCATATTGATCCGCGATACTCCGCCCCTGAAGTTCGGTTTCCCGTTCACTGCCTCATAAAAGCGCTCGAATACCCACACCGCATGCTGATCAGCAAGATCCTCATCGTTGCCATACTTTGGTGTATTGTAAATCAATTCCGCCCTGATCTCTTCATAGCCATGGAAATCTGCTTCAAGCACTTTCATGAATGTAGGGAGCGTTATCGTTTCCTTTTCATATACATGGTACCTTAAAGCCGTCAGCATGTCAGTGATTGATCCCAGCCCGACTCCCTGGATATAGCTGGTATTGTATCGTGCTCCCCCCGTATTGTAGTCCTTCCCCTTTGCTATGCAGTCATCAATAAAAAGTGACAGGAACGGAACAGGCAGATGCTCTGAAAATAGTTTCTCGATCGCATAATTTCCTTTCAGTTTCAGGTCAATAAAGTAGTTCAGCTGAGCAGTGAATGCATCCTGAAGCATTGAAAAATCCGAGAAATCTTCCAGCCTGCCCGATGGGATCCCGACCTCCTCCCCTGCTCGCGGATCAATCCCGTTGTGCAGGGTAATTTCCAAAACCTTAACCAGGTTGAAATACCCGGTAAGGATATAGGCCTCTGTCCCGAAGGCACCTGTTTCAACACAGCCTGAGGCTCCGCCGTTCCTTGCATCCACGATATCCTTTCCCTGGTTCAGGAGCTCCTGGATGATCGCATCCGTATTGAAAATGGATGGCTGCCCGAAACCGGTCTTCACAATCCTGACCGCCCGGTCGATGAAGCTGTCAGGATTATATTTGCTAAGCTGAATCATGGATGAGGGCTGCAGAAGGCGCATTTCCTCAATGACATCAAGGATCACATAACTTAATTCATTCACGGCATCGCTTCCGTCTTCCCTCAGTCCCCCGAGGTTGATCAGGCAGAAATCGGTATAGGTACTGCTTTCTTCAGCTGTAACCCCGATCTTGGGCGGGGAGGGATGGTTGTTGAATTTTATCCAAAAGGCCTGCAGGAGTTCCCTGGCCGAATCTTCGGTCTCTCTTCCTTCTTCAATATCCTTTATGTAAAATGGATACAGGTGCTGATCAAGCCGTCCAGGGTTGAATGCATCCCAGGGATTCAATTCACTGATCACTCCAAGGTGAACAAACCAGTAATATTGCAGTGCTTCGTGCAATGATCCCGGGGCATTTGCAGGAACATTGCGGCATACTTCCTCCATCTCCAGCAATTCCAACTTGCGGACTTCATCCGTCTCGAGCGCTGCCAGTTCATGAAGGTAGTCCGCATTCCTGTGTGCATACCTGATCATTGCCTGTGCAGCTATGCGCATGGCTTTCAGTTCTTCCGACTGTGCCCTGCTTTCCTGTTTGGCCGGATCACCTAAACTCCTGATCTTTTCTTCGACCGTCCGGATGATCTCCAGTAAGCCCCGCCCGTATATTTTTTTCCCCAGCACAGTATGCCCGGGTGCGCGTTGTTCCTGGAATTCCGTGAAAACACCTGCCTTGTATGCCGCTTTCCACTCCGGGCTCATCGCGTTGAATACCCTGTCCCTGTTGGTTCTTCCCTTCCAGAAAGGAATGATATCCTGCCTGTAGATCTCACGTGTTTCCTCATCAACACGGAAGGATACTTTTGGCCTGTCATTCAGTACCCGCAGATCATCCAGGGAATGAAGACAGATCTCGGGATAAGTCGGGGTCTCCTTTGGACCGGGACCCCTTTCTCCAATGATGATCTCATTATCCAGGATACAAAGCTTCTTCCTGCTGAAAAAATATTCAAATGCCATGGCCCTCTGAACGGGAACCGACACCTTCTTCAGATCACTGCTCCTGTAAAATTCAGTAAGCAGCAATGCCCGCTCAACACTTAACTTATTTTCAGCATTGAGGCTGTTTTGTCGTAATATTTTTATTCTGTCCGTTAACATATTTCTATTTTTTATCCACCGATACTTACATCAATACCGAGTGATTCAATGGTAGATTTTAATTCCATCATTTTGCTTTCTGCCGGCTCTTCAAGCTTGTACATTTTATAGTCCAGATTCATTCGCCTGTATTTCGTAATCCCTGTCCTATGGTAAGGCAGGAGGTGAACTTCCCTGAATCTTCCTTTTCGTTCGGATAAGTATCCCAGCAAGTTATTTATATCCTCCCGACTGTCATTTACACCCGGGACCAGTGGAATCCTGAAGATCAGGTCAGCACCATATTTAAGGAGCATCTCAGCATTTGAGAGGATCAGCCTGTTGTCAACACCTGTATATTCGAGATGCTTCTGCGGATCCATTATTTTCAGATCGTAGAGGAAAAGGTCGGTATGTTCTGCTATTTCCGACAGGACATCCGGGGAAGCGTAGCCTGATGTATCCACAGCCCGGTGAATATGATGACCGGCCAGGGATCTTAACATAAGCTTCAGGGATTCGGCCTGCATGAGAGGTTCACCCCCTGAGAAAGTCACGCCACCGCCCGATTCCCCGTAAAACACACTGTCCCTGAGGATCTCATCGATGATCTCACTTTCAGTCACCTTCTTTCCATAGATCCGTTTCATCTGTATTTCCTTTCCATCAAAAAACTTGTTCTCCAAATATTCTTCCGTTACACCTGAATGGCTCTCCGGGTTATGACACCAGAGACAATTCAAGGGACATCCCTTCAGGAA
>CAYSAH010000157.1:0-1004 GCA_964428945.1 uncultured Bacteroidaceae bacterium
TCCTAAGTACTCCTAAATACTCCTAAGTACTCCTAAGTACTCCTAAGTACTCCTATTGCTGCTCATCCGTGTCCATTTGTGGACCTCCTCCCCCCGCTTGCACCAGCTATCTAATCCTGCTTTTCCTTGATCCCCTGCCAGACAAGCTCCGACCTGTAAAAATCCACCCCCTTGTCATCCAGCATCTTTCCATGATCCCTCAGCCTCCGGGCATAATCTTCCCAGGTAAGGGAATCCGGGTTGCTCCAACCGATCTCCGCGTGTCCTGTCAGCCTGGGAAATGCCAGGTATTCAATGTCATCCAGGCTTTCAATCGTCTCTCCCCATAGCGCGGATTCAATTCCGAGAATATCCTCACGGTCAATTCCCTCAACAAGCTTAACAGGGTTCCAGTTATATGCATCATCGACCTCTATATAAGCTGCCCAGTTCAGTCCCAATTCCGTGGTACTGTCATATTTCATATCTAGGTAGCATTTTGTTGCAGGGGAAATAATAAGTTTTGCTCCTTTCTCAATTGCACGCAATGCATTCCCGGAAGAGGCCCAGTACTGTGCAATATCACCATCAGACAAGGCTGCGTGGGATATTTCATCCCATCCGATTACTGTTTTGCCATGGGACTTAACAATTTCTTTCACCCGGTCGATGAAGTAGATGTAATCAGGTAAGTCTGTAACATGCGATTCATCTCCTCCCAGATGAAAATAAGGACCAGGGGTCATTTCACTGATCTCCCTCACAACATCATCCACAAATTTATAGGTGATCTCGCTTTGTGTGCAGAGTGTACTGAAACCGACACGCGTTCCGGTATACAATTCCCTTGCCTTTCCGTCGCAGTTCAGTTCAGCATAGGAGGCAAGTGCTGCATTGGTATGACCGGGCATATCGATCTCGGGAACAATGCTTATATAGCGGTCTGCTGCATACTTTACGAGATCTTTATACTCCTCCTGGGTATAGAAACCCCCTTCACCACCTCCAACCTCCGTGCTTCCGCC
>CAYSAH010000157.1:1014-8348 GCA_964428945.1 uncultured Bacteroidaceae bacterium
TCGGCGTGCTCGGTTCGCCGCTGGTCGATCCGGTCCGTGCTTCCGCCGATCTCAGTCAGTTTCGGCCATGATTTGATCTCTATCCGCCAGCCCTGGTCATTTGAAAGACCGAGGTGGAAGAAATTGATCTTGTACAATGCGAGCAGATCTATATAACGCTTTACAACTTCAGGTTTGAAGAAATGCCTGGAAACATCGAGCATGGTTCCGCGGTATTCATACCCGGGTGAATCAAGGATCGAACCCGTCGGAATGGCTAAAATATTCCCGTCCCGTATTACATCCGAACCCGGAAGATGTGCCAGCTGCAAAAGGGTCTGCACACCCCTGAAAATACCTTCAGGCCTGCCAGAAATTATACTTATATTTCGTTCGTTGATCTCCAGTTCATAGGCCTCCGGGTTTACATTTTCTTCATCAGAAAGTACCAGGTCGATCGCATTCGACCTTTTCCTTAATCCTGCATTACTTTCCGGGAAAGGCTGTTCCATCAGACCGGATAATTCAGAAGACAGGATTGCCTCAATGTTTCTAAGGTCTTCATTTTCCCGGGAAATGAGAACTTTTGTTTTGTTGCTGATGACAAAATAATCACCAGTGGCTTTAACATTTTGAGGTTTAGGTATTATACTGTTCTTGGTAAGATCTGACTCGGGCAATTCCCGGCATGAGATGGTCAGTATTAAAACGATTAAAAGTGCAAGGTACCTGGACATGGTTTAGGGATTTAATATTTGGATCACAAATTAGGCTTTTTAACCTGAAATTCAATACGGGGCTTCCCGGAATTGCTGCGCCTTTCCTTTCATTTATTCACATCTCTTGTTCCGCGGATCTCCATGCAGCCTGTTGCTGCCCGTTCTCCCTGCATATATCCCGCAATGCCTCCTGCCCCGGGTCGACATATTATTTTAGAATACCGGATCAACCCGGGCAAGAGGGATTATCGCCCGGTAAAAGGAGCAGATAAGTTTATTTGGATCTGTATCCCGGTACAGGAATTTCAAGTTTAATAAATCTCCGGAAACCCATATTTGTCTGAATTAATTAGATAAATTATAATTAAGTAAAAAGTAAGCCTCATTTGTCTGCATTTTTATATATTTGGTGAGCTATAAAAGCTAATTCAGGCTGATTTATATACATTTTTCAGGTATATTAATATCAGGTTAAGGTTGGCTGTATTTTACTACTAAACTACTACAATGAAAAGAACAGTGCAAGGTATCATTGCCGCACTGGTCTTGCTAAGTATCATATCCTGTGTAAGGGAGGATGAGTATGATAAATATGCAAGACCTGATTGGCTCGCCGGGAAGGTTTTTACCCAAATCTCTGAGGATCCTGATCTATCGACATTCGCAGCATGTATAAGGCGTATTGGCTATGATACAATCATCGACAGATCGGGAAGCTATACTATTTTTGCTCCCGACAACGCAGCTTTTGACCTTTATTTCCAGGGCAATCCGGATTACAGTTCAATCGATGACATCCCCCTTACTGAGCTTGACCGTATTGTTAAATACCATATTGTACAAAATCCGTGGAGCAAGATTCAGCTTACTTCACTGGATGTAAAAGGATGGATAGACTCCACGGATATTACCAATGATAAACCAAGGGGATATAAAAGACAGACCCTCCTGCTGGAAAAGGAATTTAAATTCGGGGTAATCAAGGATGCCAGGGATATATATGCACTGACGGACACGCTTGAAGCCTCGTGGCACAGAAAAATCGTAAAGGATTCACGGAAATTTGCCCCTATCTTCTTCAGGGAATATTTTGACATTTATGATCTGAAATCTTCAGATTACGAATTTTACTTCAACAGGCCGTTTGAAAGCAATGATGATCTTTATTTCGCAGGGGCAAAAGTACTGGAGGATGAAGTTTTCGCTGAAAATGGATTTATATATAAAATTGACAGGGTGGTTGAACCTCTGAAAAATGCACACCAGTTCCTGAGTGCCGCTTACCAGGGAGAATCCTATACCGATTTTCTGAACCTTATCTACAAGTTTCCTGAATTTGATTTCAATGAACAAAAGACGAATGAGCAAACGGGGGTTGAGTTGGGATTAGACGTGGATTCGCTTTTCGACATCAGCTTTCCCGAACTTGCGTTTAACATTATTAATGAAAAAACCAAGGCTCCTGCGGGTACCCTGGGTCTCCCAAGAGAGGTAAGCATCCGTTATCACCATGGATTACTGGCACCAAGCAATGCTGCTTTTGCCGGACTTATTGAGAAGTACCTTGATATTCCAAACGGCTGGAGGACTATCAAGGATGCACCCAGGAATATCCAGCGGATAATCGCAAATACGCATCTTTCGCAAAACCCGGTTTACGAGACAGATCTTCAAAACGGATTTTATAATGGAGAGGTTGACCTTGTGACATTGGATGAATCTGCAATTATTCGCAGGGAATATGGAAGCAATGTTACTTTTATTGGCCGGGATGAAGCGATTGTGCCGCGTGCCTTCAGCGCTGTTACAGGGCCTGTATACCTGCAAAAAGGGTACACCTTTTCAATGTATGCCATAGAGCGGGCAGGATTGCTGTCGGCATTGAAACGTCCGGATGAGCATTATTCCTTTTTCGTTGAGTCTGATTTTTATTGCGGCCAGGACTCCTCCCTGATCTATGATATTGGAAAGGAAAGGTTCCAGGCCTGGCAAAACGTTGGAATTCCCCATGCAGCCCGGCAAGCACTCACCGTCGACCTGGCTAGTTTAAGGACCTTACTGATGAACCACATTGCTGTGGAAAGTCCCAGGGGAGTGGCGCGAAAAGAATTCATCAAGAACCTGGCAGGAAATTTTTTGATCGTAAACAACGAAACCGGAGAAGTTACCGGAACTGCTCCAACCAGCCAGGGTTACCAGGGGCCTCCTCTGACAGAGCCTGATATTCCTGTGCAGATAAGTATCGATGCTGATAACGGTACAACCTACAGTATTAAAGACTGGTTCAGTTTTTCAGCCTCGGAATTGCATTTAAGGATGCAGCAGGTGGCTCCCTCTTTTGACAGCCTGATAAAAGTAGCCGGGCTGTATACCGTCATAGACGGTTATCTTTTTACTTCAGACAACGATGTATATACTGTCCTGGCTCCGACAAGGGCTGCAATAAAGGCAGCAGGAGCAGACCTGCTTTCCGGCCAGGACCTCATTGACTTTATTCTGCTCCATTTTATTGTAGGAGACTTTGTCTTTACCGACGGAAACAGGAACAATGGCTATTACACAACAGCCAGGGTCGATGAAAGTTCCACAATCTATTCCAAAAGGTACACAAGCTTCTACCTCGAGCCCGGTATCGATGAAATACACATTCCTGATAATGCAGGAGGAACATATCTTGATATCACAGAATCCGAAAATGCCAATTTACTTACCGGCCGGCTTATAAATAATGCCGTATTTAATGAGATTACCACAACCGGGGTGATCCATTTGATTGACAGGGCTCTGCTGGTAGATCAACTGGATATCAGGGAGTACAATTAATTATTGAAAGACTAATGTTTTATTCTGTAACAAGAGATTGAAAGCACAGATGAAAAAAATCAAAATAATACTGATCCTGGCATTGGTCCTTAGCTGCGTTCCTGATCTGTTCGGACAAAGAACCGTTATAAGGGGAAGGATTACTGATCCAACAGAAGATCAGCCTGTAATTGGGGCGAATATAATTGAATATGATGAGGATAACCGGATCATCAACGGAACCATCTCGAACGTGAATGGTGATTTTGTACTTGAAATGCGCGATCCTTCACACATTGTAAAAGTAAGCGTGATCGGCTATGAAACAAAGCAGATAACAGTAGATCCTTCTAAACAAATTGAAATTGACCTCTACCCGTCCAACCTGAAACTCGAGGAAGTAACCATAACGGCAAAATCAACTTCAAATACAGGACTTACAAACATTGCGGAAAGGGATAATACCTCTTCAACTGTAAAAGTCGACCTCCTGGACCTTGCTGATGCCGGAATTCTGTCGGCCGCTGATGCGCTTCAGGGCCAGGTTAGCGGGCTGGATATCATCAGTGCCTCGGGAGATCCGGGTTCAGGTTCGCAACTGGTGATAAGGGGACTGAGTTCCATGGGAAACAACAAACCCCTGATTGTGATAGACGGGATCCCTCAGGATAATGTCGCAGGGAATTTTGACCTCAGCTCTGCGGATACTGAAGATATAAGCGAACTGGTCAATATAGCAGTACAGGACATCAAATCGATAGAGATCCTGAAGGACGCTGCCTCAACAGCAGTATATGGATCAAAAGGTGCTGACGGTGTGCTGCTCATTGAAACCTTTTCCGGCCGCCTGGGAAAAGTACAGTTCGACTATACCTATAAGAACAGTCTTAATTTTCAACCTCCTCCAGTACCTATGCTCAATGGGGACGAATATATTATGCTGCAGCTGGAGGAACACCATAATGCCAATGGCGTTTTCGATATTCCAAGTGAAATTGCGTATGACAAGGATTTCAAGGATTTCTATAACTATTCTGCAAATACGGACTGGATCGGGGCAGTAACACAGAATTCTCAAACCAACGACCACTATTTTAAAATTTCCGGCGGTGGTGAGAAAACCAGGTATTTTACCTCTTTCTCCTATGTGAATGAAGGCGGTACCACGATCAATACCAGTTCCCAGCGTTTTTCCACCAGGATGAACCTTGATTACTATCTCTCGCGGAAACTTGTATTCACGATCCAGTTCAATTACAATAACAACAGGACCTACGGTAACCTTTCACTGAATGGAAAGAATATCCGGAGAATGGCTTACCTGAAAGCTCCTAATATGAGTATCTGGGAATATGATGCGAATGGAAAGCTTACCGGGGAATATTTTACCCCGATAAGGAGTTACCAGGGATTGGGAGACGATTATTATAATCCTGTTGCAGTTTCGAACCTTGGAAAAAATGACCGTAACGGCAACGACCTTGAAAATACTTTCAGGTTACGTTATAATCTTAACGACTGGCTTGTCTTCAGAGAAACTGTAGCCTTCCAGTTCAATGGAAGCAAATCACAGAATTACCTTCCGTACAACGCCATCGGGGTCGACTGGCTTTCCTGGAATGTGAACAAGGCTGAGGAAGGGAACAACCTTTCATCATCCATCAAATCTGAGACCCAACTGGCCTTTGATTCTCCGTTCAGCAATTCCGACCATGTTCTTACAGGTGCCCTGAGCTGGATCACCAACCAGTCAAGCTACGAATGGATGAACATACAAAGCAACAAAACGCCGAGTACCGATATCCAGGACCCGGCTATAAATGCACAGATCAACTGGATCGGGGGAGGATCGGGGGAATTCCGCGAGGTTGGTGCACTTTCAAACACCAATTATAAATACAAGGACCGCTACCTCCTTACAGTTAACCTCCGGGCTGATGCTGCTTCCTCTTTCGGGCAAAACTACAGGTGGGGATTATTTAAAGGTGTTTCTGCAGGATGGAGGTTTTCGAGTGAACCATGGATGAATTTCAACTGGTTAGGAGAAAGCCTGTTGCGGGCAAGCTGGGGCGTATCAGGACGACAACCTGGTGATGCATATGCACGTTTTGCCACCTATGCTTCATCCGGTGTCGGAAGCTATATAAATAATACTGCAATCATTCCCACACAACTCCAACTGAACAACATGCAGTGGGAATCCATCACTTCAAGCGACATTGGCATTGAAATAAATGTATTAAAGGACAGGGTATTTATCGAGGCCGATGTGTATAAGAAAACAACCGACAACCTGCTTTTCAGGGATTACGATATCCCCGGATCCTCCGGTTTTACACAACTTAAATTCCTGAATGGCGGACAGCTGGAAAATCGAGGCTGGGAATTGGCCTTCGATGTTAAACTAATCAGGAATGAAGACTGGTTATGGAGCGTGAACTTCAACACTTCACAGAACACTAACCGCTTCAATTCCCTGCCGGACAACTTCAACAGGGAAAAATCAACTTCCATTTCCAACGGTGATTACCCCTTGAGGGTTGTTGAAGGCGAAGCGATCGGGTCCTTCTTCGGATTCAGGTACCTCGGCGTGTGGGCTTCTGACGCAGATGTCATAGCATATGACGCCGACGGAAAAGTGATCCGTGACAGCGAAGGTTATCCTGTACCTCTGACCTATGCTGGTTCCTATACCTTCAAAGGAGGCGATGCAAGGTACGAGGACATTAACCACGATGGAGTGATCGACCTTAATGATGTGGTATATATAGGAGACACCAATCCTAATTTCATAGGTGGATTCGGTACCACAATTAAATACAGGGACATCAATTTTTCCACAAGTTTCCATTACCGCCTGGGATTTGATATCATCAACGGGATCGCCATTGAAACAGAAGGCATGCTGAATTACAACAACCAGAGCAAAGCCGTACTCAGCAGGTGGCGGGTCCAGGGACAGAACCAGGAAAACATCCTGCCACGTGCCTACCTGAACCACCCGGCAAATAACCTCGGTTCGGACAGGTATGTGGAACCCGGTGATTACCTGAGACTGATCAATATGAAATTGGGATACAGGCTTCCGAGGAAGGTATGTGAACTTTTCAATGTAAGGTCCATGAATTTTGCTGCAAGCGCGAGGAAACTTTTAACGATTACCAATTACTCCGGACAGGACCCGGAGGTAGGACAGGATGCCACTGACCCGTTCTGGATCGGGGTGGATTATGCAAATACTCCCCCTCCAAAGATCTTTACATTCAGTATTTCAGTGGGCTTCTGATGATTTAAAAAAATACAATAATGAAGATAAAGGTTTTAATAATTTCCGGTTTCCTGCTGATGACATCCCAATTCGGATGTGAAAAATGGCTGGAGCTTATTCCCCCGGAAGGCCTCATTCGGGAGGAGTTCTGGAAATCCAGGCAGGATGTCGATGCTGTGGTAATGGGGATTTATGAATCATTTTAAAGACTGGATGGAATGCTTTTCCGCTACGGGGAGTTGTGAGCCGATATGGTGACCTGGGATGATAACCTCTCCAACGATGAGAGAAAAATAATGGAAAGCAACATTTATCCTGACAACTGGTTGTGCAACTGGAACCAGTTCTACCAGGTAATAAACTATTGCAATGAAGTTATAAAAAATGCCCCGGATGTTAAGAAACTGGATAAAAACTTCATCAATTTTCATTTGCAAGGGTATCTTTCAGAGGCATATTACCTCAGGAGCCTTGCATACTTCTACCTGGTAAGGATCTTCAAGGATGTTCCCTATATTACAAATCCGTCAGAAAGTGATGATACAGATTTTTACATTCCAAAAACC
>CAYSAH010000158.1:0-3836 GCA_964428945.1 uncultured Bacteroidaceae bacterium
TACGCTATACGCTATACGCTATACGCTATACGCTATACGCTATACGCTATACGCTTTATGCTTTATGCTTTATGCTTTACGCTCTACGCTCTACGCTGTAAGTTTGCATCCCGGTCTGCCCCGTGCCCCGTGCCTCGCGCCTTGCGCCTCGCGCCTCATGCCTGACACCTAAACTTCGTAGTACTCCTACAAGCCTATCTTCTTTGCAAGGTCCTTTGGCACCGCGTCCTTATGTACCATAAAAAACAGGGTCTTGGCGCGCATGTAGGCTTCGGAACAGTAGAAATAACCATTGTATACATGCTTGCCGACACCCCAGGAGTTTTTTACTTTGTAGAATTTATTGCCGTCCTGGTCAATTGCAGTACCTGTTATATGCATCAGGTGATCGTCGTTGGTGAGGTAATTATCGAACCACTCCTGCCTGGTCTCCTGGGTAATAAGCATCTCTTTTTTGGGGAGGAAAAATCATAGAAAAGGGCTTGTTTTTCCCGTTCTGACAATTCGCTCCATTTTGCCTGTTCAAGGTTAGAAAGATCTTCAATTCTTTCGGAAGGGATCAGTGATAAACCTTTCCCCCAGTTAAAACCTTTTTCACTTACATCAGCATCCCAGCAAACCGTGTATCCTTTTTTAAGGGAATTATCCAGCACGGCCATCATCTCATCCAGCTTAACATTCTGTATTTCATTCCAGCCCCAGTTATCGGGTATCTCAAGAATGAAGGATTCGTAAAAAGGATGATGGGTATAAGATCCGATTTCAACGTAATCTTTGGGATCCAGTACAAGGGATGCGGCAAAGCTTTTTGGGGTATAGCTGCTCCCTTTATAGGTAAAATTCAAGGGATCCCTGCCCAGGTAAGCGTCGAGTATACCTTCGAGTCCGCCTTTCCATGCTGTGCTTAATTTATTGTTGTTGTTTTTGATAAGGTCATTTACATAGGCACCAAGTACCCCATCCATTTCGCCATGGATATGTCCCTTTTCTCCTATGACTTTTCCATCATACACCTCTTCGGGAACAAGTCCGTATTTCTCCCAGACCAATAATAAATCATGGGCGAGACCCCCGTTGCCAAAATTTGTTTTCCCGTGCATCCTGACAAATTTCTCAGCCTTGTCAATATAACACTTACGCACCAGGTACATTTCCGACAGGTCATATTCACCCATTCCTGTCCTCAGTAATTCTGCCTCAAGAAAGGAAATGGCAGCAAAACTCCAGCAGGTACCGGACCGGTACTGGTCTTTTACCGGTGTAACATCAATATCGATCTGATCTGTGAAGCTGTAGCCTGAATCCTGGCCGCATATTGTTGAGGCTAAACCTGAAATCATCATGACCAGCATGATAAATGCAGCAATTTTTTTCATGAACAAGGGTTTTAGAATTATTGGAGGCTAAATATAAATAAATGGACAATTCTAAAAACCTATTTTGCAGCAGTATTATGAATTTATCACAATGAAAGCATGTTGATCATTTCATGTACCTTTTCAGTATAGGTCCTTGATACAGGGATCTTATGTTCCTCCCTGTCCGACAAGTATATATAGAGGTTCGTCCCGGAAAGCCTGACCATTTTGACATTTTCAAAATTCACCATGAAAGAGCGATGGCATCTGCGTATCAGTGTTTTTTCAAGTTCCTTCTCAAGCTTTTTCATCGTATTTCGCAGCATGATCTTTTTAATACGATCAGTGTCTTGAACAAATACGGTAACATAATTGTCGGTGGATTCAATAAATAAAACATCGGCTGAATTCAGCGAAAAACGAAGCTTATCAGTTTCGTCATAGAAGTTGATCATGTTTTTGGTCATATACACATTGGAGGTGGCACTGGAAAGTTCCTGTAGCTTTCGGAGCTGGTCCTGCCAGGAATAATATAACCAGGATATCGTGTAAGGAATGGCAAGAACAAAAAGTGTTGCAAACAATAATTTAATATAATGCTCGAAAGGAACTATATCATTATGCAATATGAAAACGTCCATGACGGCATAAGCCAGGGCAAGCAGAAGAATTTCAGAAAAGATCCAGAATGCGTATATAAGGAAGTTGATCCTTTTCTTTCGGGCTATCCTTACAAAAAGCAGGCGGCTGACAACGATTACGAGCATCCCGGCCAGTATATAGAGGCTTGAATACAGGAAAAGTTCAGCTTTACCTTCCACGAACCAGCTTTCAGCATTAAAGGGGGCATAGATGTTGATGAAGATCAGCGCAAAAATTGCCGTAAATGATATCTGCCGAAGTACATTCAGTTTATCAACGAGATAATCAGGTATTTTTCTTAGCAGAAAATGCATTTCTTATATGATTGCACAAATTTAATGCATTTCAGAGAGCGATTTTTACTTTGCAGGAATTATTGGAACCAAATAATTGTTTTTTACCCCAAAACAATTTTCGCCTGAGGGTTTCACAGTATTAAAATAATTCCCTCTTTATAGTTTACTTCCTTTTGGGGTTTTGGGTAAAATGATGCACGCAATTGAACTTTTCGCTCTGATCAGGGATCTTTGAGAAATATAATGTTTGCCAGTAGCCGCTCTGCCTGGAATTCAGGCAGATAGTTCCGGGGTCCGGCTTACAGAACCTTAAGCTCCGTTCGCCTGTTCTTTGCCTTCCCTTCCTCAGTGGAATTATCCCCTGCCGGAACTGTATCACCATAGCCCTTTGCCCGAAGGCGTGCTGCTTCAATACCCTTTCCCACAAGGTATTTTACAACTTCATCAGCCCTCTTCTGGGAGAGGTCAAGGTTATAGGCAGGTGCACCTGTATTATCGGTATGACCGGATATTTCAACTTTCAGATTGCTGTTCAGTTCCAGGAATTCAATTATCTTCTCCAGTTCAACCAGGGAAATATCCTTTAGGGTGTGGGAGTCCGAGTCGAAGAAAATATTATTAAGTACGATCATCTTTCCCTGCCTTATCGGATCAAGCGGGATATCCTTTACAAAGGGATCGAGCTGACTGTAACTCTTCCTGATCTCAAAATGGTCTGAATAGAACAGGTATCCTTGTTGCGAAACATTGAATGCATATGCCTCGCCAGAGGGCAGGCTTATAAAATAATCCCCCTCGCCTTCATTGGAACCTGATTCCATTACCAGCTTTCCGCTTTCAAGATCAATAAGCTGAAATTTTGCCCCTATCCCTTTCATTGTCCTTGAATCATAAACCCTTCCTTTTATATAGGAAACAGGGTTTGGCCTGATCTGCTCAGGAATCTGAAAGGAATAGATATCGGTATCTGTTCCTTCTCTCCGGTTAGTGGTATAGAAAGCCCTGGTTCCCCTGGCATTAACTATAAAACCTATTTCCTCATTGAAGCTATTGATCGGGTAGCCCAGGTTTTCTGCCCGGCTCCATGTGCCTTCATCCTTCAACCTTGAAAGGAATATATCGCCTTTGCCAAGTCCGGGCCATCCGTCAGATGCAAAATACAGGGTCTTCTGATCCGGATGAATAAAGGGTGACTGCTCAATCCCGGGTGTGTTTATGCTGTCTCCCAGGTTTACGGGCTTGCTCCAGGCATTCCCGACCCTCTCACTCATCCAGATATCATAATTCCCTTTGCCACCATTCCGGTTGCTTGTAAAATATAGTCTTCGTCCGTCCGGAGATATACTCGGGTGTTTCTCACTGAATTTGGTATTTACAACATCCCCCAGGTTAACGGGTGCACTCCAGCTGCCGTCCTCCCTGACCATTGAATAGTAGAGGTCGCACATCCGGCCATGCCCGTCGGGTCTGTTGCAGGCAGTAAAGAAGATAAACTTCCCGTCTGCAGTAATAGATTGTGCTCCCTCATTGGTATTGGTAT
>CAYSAH010000158.1:3846-8310 GCA_964428945.1 uncultured Bacteroidaceae bacterium
CTCCAAGGTAGGTCCTGTCGACCCATGTATCCCCTTCCCTTCTTGCAAAATAGAAATCCTCCTGCATGGACAATTCCTGGGGGGGAAGCTCAGGGTTTGGCGGACCAAGCACCGTGAAGAAAATGGTTTGCTCGTCAACGGATAAGGAGGGCCAGTATTCATATTGATCCGTATTTACTGCCTTACCCAAAGACAGTGGATCGAATGGCACCGGATTTTTGATCGCCTTTAATGCAAACTGCAGATTTCTCTCAAGTGTAAAAGCTTTTATTACAGATTCTTCATCACTGAAAGAAAAACCCTTCCATTTCTTAAAGTGCTCCCATGATTCCTGGTATTTACCAATACTGAATTCGAGGTCTGCAAGCCTGAGGTAAGCTCCTCCATTTTTTTCAGGATCCACTTCGATGCCTTTCAGATAAAATCCGGCTGCCTGCTCCTTTTCATTCTTATCAAAATAGATCTGGGCCAGCATAAACCAGGCCTCTGTAAACTGTTTGTCAGCCTCGATGGCCTTCAGAAGATAGCTTTCTGCTTCAGCGTCCTTTTTCGACATAAAAAGTTCCCTGCCTTTCTCAAAGGATTTTATGGCCTTTTTTGAGCTTGAAGAATAGTCCTGGGAAAATGCGTTGATCCCTGCCAGGAATAGAACTATGATCGTCAGATATCTCATTTTGATGGTTTATGCAGCAAAAGTTAGTAATAAAAACCAAAAACTGCCACTGCCTGACTGTTCTGCTCACAAATCAAATGCCAATCAGGGAATCCTCATGTACTTGTGTGCCTGGAGTGAAATTCCCCACATCGGGTTCTCCTTGGCAAATTCAATAATAAGTGGCAATACTTTTTCCCTCCTGCTCCATTCGGGCTGAAGGTAGAGCCTGCAGCTTTCCGACACAAGCCCGGAATGTTCGACCGCCCATTCAAGGTCATCCTCCCCGGAGATTATAACTTTAAGTTCATGGGCCCTGCTGTGGATATCACCAACCGGGGGCATATTCTGTTTTGGGGAAAGGCAGATCCAGTCCCATGTGCCACTGAGCGGGTAGGCACCGCTGGTTTCAAGAAAGGTCTCTATTCCACGTTCTTTCAGTAGTCCCGTAAGGGGTCCCATATCGACCATCAGGGGCTCGCCACCTGTAACCACAACTGCGGCAGCAGGGTATTGTGCCGCCCTTTCGGCAATTTCTTCAATATCAACGGGGGGATGAAGTTCGGGATTCCATGAAAATTTTGTATCACACCAGCTACAGCCAACATCGCAACCACCGATACGAATAAAATAGGCCGCATGCCCTGTATGATATCCTTCGCCCTGCAGGGTATAGAATTCTTCCACGAGCGGCACCTTCAATCCCTTCGCAAACCGGTCTTCTCTTTTATTCGTCGTCACAGGTTCCTGTAATTTTTTTTTGCAAAGTTATCAATATGCCCGATAAAGGGCCTGCTTGTATAATCTTTTCTCGGAAGAAATAAAGATATTTCCTGCCTCATCATAGCAGACCGCCTCGACCTGCGTTCCGGCAAGCCTGGGATATTTTCGTGCTTTACCCCCGCACTCAATATAAGCAGGATCATCCCTGAATCCGTAGCGAATGACAACCGGCATCAGCCAGCGGTATCCCACCAGGACAACTTCATGAAGCAATAAGTTTATGTCTGCACCTGTAATTAATGCATTCACCTGGTAAGCAGTTCGAGGTGACAGCACATAATGTCCGGGATATGAAGGCAGAACATAAATCCGGGTTGAAAATGTAACCCAGTCTTTCGCGAACAGGTAAAGTGAATCATTGAAAAAGAAAATGGCTTCACAATCGTTGGAGAACCAGCCCTTCTCTGTATGTGATGCAGTGTCGCTGTAAGAAAAGCTTATGATTTCAGCGTTTTCCGTAAAATCTGAGGTCCCGGTTCCCTCAAGCTTCACTTTATAGATCACCAGGGTGTCGCGCGAACCGAAATTGTTTCCCACATCGGCAACATAATAGTGGCTGCCATCAAAGGTTATATCTTCCCAATCCGCATTTATTGCATTAGGGATGCTTGTTTTATTCAAGAAAGAACCAGAATCAGAAAAGCGGTAGAGTGCTGCTTCTCCCCCCGAATCATTAAATGTAATGAAGGCCCCGTCATTCCTTGCCAATCCGCTTGTCTCATTGATCTGGTCAGGCAATTCAGCTGTTTTTCTGAGCGGACCGCTGGTCGGATATTCGCAAGCTGCCGGGTAAAAATTATAGGTGCACGACACCATCACTGGAAATATTGGGAAGAGCAGCAGAATTCTCATTCCGTTTTTCATCGGGTAGAAAATCATCTAGAATCCGAGCGCCTTTATAAATTTTGCCTTGAAATCCGAATTCTCATAAATTCCGGTAAAGAGCTGCGACCCCGGGCCGTAAGCAAATACCGGTATGAATACCCCTGTATGCCCTCCTGTGGTAAAGACGGTTTCCAATTGCCTTTTACTTATATCCCCGTTCAGGACCACCATCCCGCCGGTTTCATGATCACCGGTAACTACCACGAGCGTTTCACCGTCCAGCCGCGCAAAATCAAGTGCAATCCTTACAACGGCATCAAAATCGAGTGATTCTGTTACCATATATTCCTGGTTGTTGTCATGGGCTCCCCAGTCGATCTCCGATCCCTCTATCATAATAAAGAATCCGTTTTTATTCCGGTTTAGCAGTTCCAGGGCTTTTTTGCCTGCTTCCGGCAGCATATCACCTCTTCCGTCAAGCATCCTGGGATTATGCATGGGTGCTGTAAAAGCTGCCAGTTTTTCACCCTTATACGCACTTACATCTTCCATGCTGGTGAGAACGTCATATCCATTTGAAGTCAAATCTACAGTAAGATCGCGTCCATCAGCCCTTTTTGTAAAATGATCAAGGCCTCCGCCGATCATAACATCAATATCGGTTTCCAGGAAATCCGCCGCAATGGCCTCGTAATTGTTGCGGTCGGGTTCATTCGCTATAAAGGCTGCCGGAGTAGCATGTGTAAGAGCGGATGTAGAAACAAGCCCCGTTGACATCCCTTGTTTTTCTGCGAATTTCAGAATGGATTCAAGTTCATTTTGCGCACTGTCCATTCCAATCATTCCATTCCTTGTTTTCTGTCCGCAGGCAAGGGCCGTTCCACTGGCACCGCTGTCGGTAATATAATTGCTGGCAGATTGGTTTTTTTGAAGTCCAACATAAGTTACCCCTTCCAGTGCCAGTGAACCTCCATTTGCAGTATATGCCGCAAAAACCTGGTTCAGTCCCATCCCATCCCCGACCAGAAATATTATTTTCCTGGCATGGATTTCCTTTGTTGAGGATGTACAAGCTGAAACAATTACAATTGTGATGACAGCCAGGCCAAGGGCAATTGATTTTTTAACTTTTCCTTTCATAACTATTTTTTCCAGATTTTACTGATCATAAAATAAACGATTCTCAATATTGCAAGCGCTAAATAAATGATCAGTGCAACCAGGAGCACAAGCGGTAGCTGGGTCACCAGTTCTTTGGCAGGGGAGCCATATTTGATTATACCAATTATATTCAGGATATAAGCTGCAATGAGGGAGCTCAGAAGCAGGTAAAGTTCTCTTTTTTTTCTTCCGGGAGTAATAACAGTTTCTTTCATCATTGTTAACACTTTTAAATAACGAGATTTTCGGGCCAGAAAACAAGTTCATTTTTCTTCATTGCTTCATGCCCCATGATGGCTGAAATGCTTGCATAAAAACCCTCTTTTGTGATCCATTTCTCGATTCGGTTTGCCCTCACATTTGCAACAAAAGCCTCCATCTGCATAACAGATCCATCAGATTCAAGGACTTCGTTAATAATATACGCACCCTTGTCAGCAGAAGGATCGTCGGGCACCCAACTTGGACCGCCAATTGGAATCACATCGAAAATTTTATGTTCCAGGTGGTTGATCAGCTGGAGCATTCCAGGCGCAGGTAAGGGAAACTCAACATATTTTTTTCCTGCTTCAAGTTCAAGGGTTCCAAGGGGACCAAGGATCTGTTCTTCAAGTCCGTATTTTTTATTGCTTGTCATGGAATCATACACCAGATTCGTTCCTCCCGGATACTTATAAACCAGGTTCACATTGTCATAGACTTCCCTGCCGTCCTTCCAGTGGTTGATACTTCCTGTACCCCAGACGCATTCCGGCTTTTCATTCAGAAACCAGTTGGCGACCTGCACCTGGTGACTTGCAAGCTCAGTCATGAGGCCCAATGAATATTCTTCATACAAGCGCCAGTTGATTTTACGTTCAAGTTCCGGTGATGGAACGGGGCGTCGCCAGTCATTGTTCCTGTGCCAGTAGGCCCTTATCTGGGTAATGGGTCCGATAAGTCCGCTCTTTATATCACTAAGAGCCTGCTGGTAGCGGATATTAAACAGTCTTTGATGTCCGATATGGAGTATCCTGTTATTTATGATCTGCGCCACTACCATT
>CAYSAH010000159.1:0-8270 GCA_964428945.1 uncultured Bacteroidaceae bacterium
AAAATGTCCCTGTACCTTACACTTACCTTGCTGCTATTCGTCTTGATTATCGTGCTAATTAATGCCTTAAAACAAAAAAAGATCAGGTGGATCGCTGTGGTCCTGGTCGTCCTGGCATCTTCTGCAGGATATACAGCAAATACAAAACGCTTCCTGAACAGGGACGATCCACGTTCAGTTCCTGAAATTACCAGGCAAGCCGGGGAAAAGAGCGATGGACATACAGCGGTTGTCTATTTTACACATGGGGAACCGGAAACCTACAATCCAATCGGGTGGATCAACCAGTTCAATGAGTTCGATGAGCAAGGAATAAAATTTGTGCCATTTGTTGCGCGGCCTTTCTTTGCCTATGTGCTAAGGAATAAATACCTGGAGGCAGGAAAAAGTATGCACAGGCAGATCCACCAGGAAATGATGCATTCGTTGACGCAGCAATTCCAGCTTGACGAGGATTCTGCCACCAGGTTCTATATCTCTTTCCTGGATGATGAACCACGTCCGGATGCAGCTTTGATCGAAGCGCTCAACGATGGTGCTGATACTATTATCGTGCTACAGGTATTTTTGACCATTTCCAATCATACTGCTGAAGGTCAGAACCTGATCAATGAGCTCGAAGTGGAAAAGAATTTTGGAGTACCTGTTATCTTTACAGAACCAATGTGGAGTTCCGACCTCCTCAAATCGGTATTCCTTGAGAAGGTTTATGACAGGATGGAAGGGATAAGTAAGGAAAAAGTTGCTCTTGCTCTTGTGGGCCACGGACAACCAAACGAATGGGACGTAGAATGGGCAACAGAAACAGAACAGGAAATGAAGTTCCGGGAAGATATCATGGAATTATTTGTCAAGGAAGGATTCAAACGTGAAAACCTGGGCAGTGCCTGGATGGAATTTAAAGAACCGAAGCCTGCAGAGCTGATGCAAGCATTTGTTGAGCAAGGTGCTGAAAAAATCTTCTATTTTTCAACGGCTATTTCTGCCGAGGCGATGCACAGCCAGATTGACATTCCCAGGCTGGTAGAAAAGTTCGACTATCCCGAAGGCGTGGCAACCATCAACCTGGGCGCATGGAATAATCATCCTACCGTGATAAATGCACTAAAAGAGCGCATTCAACAGAAGCTTCTGGAGCTTTGAAATACCTGTACCATATCACCCAGATCCCAGTCAAATTGCGTATCGGGAACAAAGCCAAGGGGCTTAAAAGATTAATAAAACAGCACTTTCCTGTCCCGGAAACATGGATAATACCTGCAGATGTACAGGAATTATATATTGCCGATCCCCCTGCAACGCGTGCTGCGCTAATTGAAGCATTAGGCCTTATGTTCGTAGAGGAGAAGCGCTATGCTGTAAGATCCTCGGGGGAGCTGGAAGACAGTACCAATTATTCCTTCGCCGGACAGTTTTCCACCTTTTTAAACAGAAAGGGCAATATAGAGATCCTCGAAGCCGCAGAGAAGGTTTGGGATTCTGCAAAAAGAGTAAGTGAAGGAGAATATTTCAAGATGATTAATGTGCCAGAGCAGTTTCATGGCATGGGAGTGATCGTGCAGGAGATGATAGATGCAGAATGGTCGGGGGTAGCTTTCAGTATCAACCCGGTTACAGGCAGAAACGAAACGGTGATCGAAGGAGTTCGCGGCAGCGGAGACCAGCTCCTGCAGGATGGCCTTTCACCTGAAAGGTGGGTCTTTCACCAGGGATCGTGGGAACCCTCCTCACCTTCAAGCGCTCCCCCAGCGAGAGTGTTAAAAGAAATTGTGGATGGCGTTCACCAGCTCAGGAAGAGCTTTGGCAGCGAGTTGGATGTGGAATGGTGCTGGGACGGATCCAAATTGTATTACCTGCAGTGCCGCTCAGTCACCACGAGTAAGTTTCCGACCATCTATTCCAACCACATTTCCCGGGAAGTGCTGCCGGGACTGATCAAGCCCCTGGTATGGTCGATCAATATCCCCGTGGTAAATAGTGCCTGGTTGCGACTCCTTGGTGAGATGCTGGGAAAGCTGGATATAATGCCGGAGCAGTTGTGCCGGGCCTTTTATTACCGAGCCTATTTCAATATGGGAACCCTGGGCGCCTTGTTTAATAGGATGGGAATGCCTCGGGATAGTCTTGAAAGCCTGATGGGAAGGAAGGATCCTTCCGGGAAAAGCAGTTTCAAACCAAGCCTCAGGACAATGAAATACCTGCCTGGTATGCTGTGGTTCCTGCTGTCTAATCTCAAGCTTGGAAAAAAGTTTGACAGAAAGATCCGGGAGTTGAACCAGGAATCAGCGGTTCTAGAACAGGAATTGGATAATTTCAGTCCGAAAGCATACAGGGAGTTATTCGAAAGATTACATGCACTGTCGAGGGAAATGGCCTACTGGAACATTATCATTCCGCTCACCATGCAGATCACCAGCCGGATGCTGCAACGAAAAATTGAAAAGAAAGGAGCAGATTTCAGCAAAATAGATTTCACCCAGGATTTCCCTGAACTGCTCGACCATGATCCACATTTCCACCTTATGAAATTGCACCAAAAATGGATCTCCTTCCCGGATGAGATGCGCAGGGGGATTTCTTCTTACCAGGACCTGGTCGACCTTGACCAGTCGCATCCCCTGAATGAGGTCCGGGAAGAATTGCAACAGGTCATTGCTCGTTTCGGGCATTTCAGCGAGAGCGGGAATGACTTTTCCTATAAACCGTGGCGGGAAGACCCGGGATTTGTTTTTGAACTGATGAAAGAGCAGCACGTGCAGGAGAAGATGGAAACTGGCACAACAAAAGAAGAACCAAATGGTAATACTGACAAGGCAGGAAAAAAGGCTTACAAAAAAATTACAAAAAACGGCGCATATAAGCGCACAGGGCGTTACAGGCTATACCGTGAAATAATAAGTTCCTCCTACACCCGTACCTATGGCTTGTTCCGGAAACTTTTTCTGCAGACCGGTCAATATTTCACAGCGCAGAAACTGCTATCAGAACCGGAGCAGGTATTCTACCTTTCCCTGGATGAACATGACAAACTATTGGACGCCTGTAGCAAAATGCTGGAGGGAAGCTCACCCTCAGGTGTCTCAGAATTTAGTAAAAAAGCGGATCAGGTAAAGCGTGAGATGGAAATGCATGCCGACCTCTCACTACCGGCAGTAATTTACGGCGAGACCCCTCCACCCATCGCGGCGCCTAATGAGACTATCATGAGGGGTATTCCTACTTCACCCGGTATATTCGAAGGAGAGATTGTGGTGGTGAAGGGATATAAAGATTTCAAAAAGGAGGTAGCAGGTAAAATCCTGGTCATCCCATTCTCTGATGTTGGCTGGACCCCGATCCTGAGCCGTGCAGGGGCCATTGTAGCAGAATCCGGGGGGATGCTTTCCCATGCTTCTATCATTGCAAGGGAATTGTCCCTGGCTGCCCTCACTTCGGTGGACCATGCTTGTATAATTCCTGACGGCACCCGGGCCCGTGTAGATGGGTATAACGGTATACTGATCCTAGACAGATAGCCTATGCAAACACTTATTGAACAACCGTGGTTCTTATGGCTGGCAGCAGGTCTGGCAGGATACCTTTCTGGCTCCCTCTCCTTTGCACGCATGGTCAGTTTCCTGTTCAGCAAGACAAGTACAGTAAAACAGATTGAACGTGACATTCCGGATACAGATATAAAGCTGGAATCAGATGCTGTTACTGCCACAACGGTCAACCTTGAACTTGGACCCGCATATGGCTGTCTCACTTCCATCCTTGATATGGGAAAGGCTGCCATTCCGACCTGGCTGTTTTTATAATTTTTCCCTGGCGAACACTACTATATTGCCACCGCCCAGTTTGCAATGATTGGTCATATTTACCCTATATTCTACCGCTTTGTCGGAGGAAGGGGCCTTTCCCCGCTGATAGGATCCTTGCTGGTAATAAACTGGTATGGCCTGATCATAGGTAACCTTGCTGCTGTGCTCCTGGGCTACCTGACCGGTGCGGTTCTGGTCATGAGATGGGCCTGGATGGGAATCATGATCATCTGGTTTGCCGTATTTTTCAAAGATCCCTGGCTGGCAGCGTATATGGCTGCAGCCTGTTTCCTTTTCTTTTTTGCGATGCGGAGGGAACTTGCCACTGCCATAAAAATTGGCAAAAGCAGGAAGTCCACCCAGGAAGAGGTTTCCGAGTTTATGCTCATGGGCAAGGGGCTTGGACGATTTATCGATCGATACGGCGTACCGGCATTGATCAAAAAAGTATGGAAGCGATAGCAAGCTTAAAATTCAAAGGAGATACCAAATTGCAGGTTGAGGCTATTGCCCGGGGTATAATGCAACTCCGATAGCGGGGCCGGCTCATTGTATAACATGGATTCGGTATCAAACTGGGCTTCATTCCATTCCATATTGAAGATGTTTTCGACCCGCGCAAAAATCCTTAAGCCAAGCTGGCACCAAGGACAAAAACACCCACTGAAACAGAGTGAGAGTGAGAGTGAAGATAAAGCAGGGCGATCTTACTTCAATGCCTTATTAAGGCTATTGCCAAGTCTTTTACCGCCTATGCTGTAACATTTGCTTAACCTTTCATAATAGTCCGTATCGCCAAAAACAGTAACATCCAGGCCGTTTATAGAAACCGAAGTTTCTTCCAGATCACTTCTAAGATTCTTCATTGAGTAAACTGCCAATTTATTCTTTTCATCAGAAATCTTAACAATGTAAGCCTCGCCTTCCACGCTGGCAGGCACTGTTTTCCCTCCTATACCTGTACTGATCGCCGTGGTCTCAATAACAAGCTTATACTCACATCCTTCCTCCTGATCTGTAAACACAACACCTTGTTTTTCAAGCTTTTTATTCAATGTTTCTATCATGGCCAAACGATAAGCATCCTTTGCCTGGTGCCATATTTCACCGGCATTGCTATTCTTCTTCATTTTCTTCTCGAGAAATTCCTGTTCCGAATTCTTGTTTACAAGGACATCCGGATAGTTAAATTCAACAAATACCTTTTCCTGGTTTTTCAAAACCGAAGCACTTCCATCTGTCAATTTAAATTGTGCCATTGCAACTGAACAGCTGAGAGATAAAATGATAAGACCGATAAATGATTTTTTCATGATTTTAATTTCTCGTTTATGGTGTAGTAAAATACAACAGGATATTATATATCAATTAATATTACCCAAAGATATCTTATTAAGTTGAAACTTAATTGAAAAATCGCACAAAGCAACCACCTCTTGAGGAAGACAGGGTGTCACGGATATGAGCGGATTATTTTCCGAGATGTTTGAGATTAATCCGGAAATAGGTTCATGGGATGTAAGCAATGTTACCAATATGCGAGATATGTTCTACGGAACAATCTCCTTCAATCAGGACATAGGATCATGGGATGTTAGCAGCGTTATAGATATGACGCGTATGTTTTATAATACACCTTTTAACTATGACATAAGCTCATGGAAAGTAATCCGTGTAAATAATATGCGGGAAATGCGGAATATATGAGTTATCCTCAACAATTACAGAGACATATGTCTTTTTATCAGTATAATTAACTGTTTATTGTATGTAAAATATCTCAATGGTTTGTATGGATTTGTTGGAATACTGGCGAAAAAACTGGCGCAGTTTATTGGCGATATTTGATCATCGCTAAATTGAGTTATTCAGAGATTCATATTGTTTTAATGGAAAAACGGAGATCTTTTCATCTATTTGATATTGTTTTTCTCCGGGGTAAATAACGAAAAGATGTTCCAGGTTAAGGTCCTCAATACAAGAATACATTGACCTTGTTTTGGAAGGAGCATCCTGATACTTGAATTCAATGCCCCAATTCTTGCCGTTCCTCTCAATTAACAGATCCAGTTCAGCACCTGAGTGAGTTGCATAAAAATAGACTTCCTCTTTCTTTAATTGCATCGTTTTTAGCAGGCAATTCAAGGCAAAGGTTTCCCATGATGCTCCTAATTTATTGTTGCTCAACAGTTGTGTTTTTGAATGAAGTGACAGTAAAGAATGATAGATACCGGTATCCAGAAAATAGAGCTTCGGACTTTTTACGATTCGTTTACCAATATTCGTGTAATATGGAAGCAACAGCCTGATCATAAAAGTACCTTCCAGCAATTCAATATATTTTCTGGCTGTATTATCGGAAATACCAAAGGATCTTGACAATTCTGAATAGTTAATTGTCTGAGCATTATAATTGCTTAGCATTAACCAGAATCTTCGAAGTGTATAAGAAGGGATTGAAATCCCTAGTTGGGGAATATCTCTTTCCAGAAATGTTGTAATAAAGCTATCTCTCCACATAACACTGGCTTCATTTGTTTCGGCCAGGAATGACCTGGGAAATCCTCCCCTCAGCCATAAATCATCCATTCTATCAGTCCCGACTTCTTCGATATCAAATCCATATAAATAGTGATAGCCTACTCTGCCAGCAAGTGTTTCACTGCTTTGCCTGATCAGACCAGGTGATGCACTACCTAATATGATATATCGTTGCCCTGGATTATTATCAATAATATATCTAAGGACAGGAAATAATTCAGGTCTGCGCTGAATCTCATCAATCACTATTAAACCAGTCAGATTACTGAGGGTAAGTTGTGGATTGTCAAAGGCTGCCAGGTCAACCGGGTTCTCCAGATCAAAATAGTGTTGGGCATTCAGGAGTCTGGCCAGCGTTGTTTTCCCTGTTTGACGTGCCCCCAAAATAGCAGTAACAGGAAATATTGATAATTTCTTTTTTATTTCTGCGATTTCAAGTTTTCTCTGAATCATACCCCAAAGATATGAATTATAGTTGAAATATCGAGTTTTAAATTCGAATATTCAATGATAGTAATTTAATACCTGGGGCAGCAAACGATTGCCACATTGCAGCTGGTAGGGAAAAACGGAGGCACTGACCACCCGGCGCCGGAATCGTGATCCTATAGCAAGTGTAAATTAATCAATATGATAAGATGGTCAACAAAAACCGGCCTGGCAGGGACAATTGGTCGGGTTTTTTCCAACATACATATGATTAGAATTAACTGTTCATCTATTGTAAAATATTACTCGATTTACATGGATTTTTAGATATACTGGCGAAAGAACTGGCAATTTTTACCAGGATATTATACATCGGTTAAGGTCAAAACCAGGACAAGCATTAAATTATTGCCTTTTTAATGTTTGATAGCGTAAGAAATCATATTTTAAGGCCAAAATTCTTGTAAACATTAAAATGAGTGTATTTTAATGTTTGTTTGTGAAATTGTTGTAAGTTTGATGAAAGAATATAATTGAAATTAATTGCAGATCATGGCAGAATTACTTTACTCAATAAATCCAAACAGAAATGAACCCTGGAATAAACTTCCGCCCTTGCCAATCAGAGAGGAACTGCATGATACAACAGAGATATTAAGAAAACTGGGAGATGCTAAAGCTGCATTAGGAAAACTATATGGGCGTAGTGCCGTAATTACAAATCAGGGATTATTAATAAATACAATTAGTCTGCAAGAAGCTAAAATTTCAAGTGAGATCGAAAATATATTTACAACCGATGATGAGTTGTATAAAGCATTTAGTGATAAAAACACTGAATCAAACGGAGCTTCAAAGGAGGTATTAAGATATAGAGAAGCCCTTTGGTCTGGATACAACTACTTGCGAAATACGAAAAAGTTTGATCAGCAATATTTTATAAAAGTATTTCAGGAAATAAAGCAAACAACAGATACGATCAGGCCCGATTTTGTACAATTAACAATTAAGCAAGGCGGAACAGGACCAAATGCAGGTCAGGTAATCTATACCCCACCAAGAAATCAAACGGTAATTCAGGATCGTTTGGAAAACCTTGTAGAATTCATGAATGATGATGAACAATACAAGTTGGATTTTCTGATTAAGATGGCTATTGCTCATTTTCAATTTGAAGCAATTCATCCATTCAGAGATGGAAACGGCAGAACAGGAAGAATATTCAATATTAATTTTTTGACAAATAAGGGGCTGTTAGATGTTCCGATATTATTTCTAAGCAGATATATACTGGATCATAAAAACGATTACTATTCCGGATTGAATGGAGTTTCCCAGAGAGGTGACTGGAAGAACTGGTTTTTATTTATGTTCAGAGCTATTGAGAGTACTTCAAACCAGACCTTCAACAAGATTAATGATATAGTCACCGCAAAAGAGTCTATTCTGGAACATATAAAGAAAGAAGATCCAAAACTCAGAAATCCGGAAGAAATA
>CAYSAH010000160.1:0-3362 GCA_964428945.1 uncultured Bacteroidaceae bacterium
CTGATGAATACACCTGGCAAATCACACCATACGACAGCCATGACAATGCCGGTGGCTTTATCCTGATCTGTTCCAATGGACAATGGAACGGGTACAACGACAACACGGTGGTTCGCTATAACATCAGCGTAAATGACGGATACCGAACCTGGGGCCGGGGGGAGAACTTCTGCCCTACCATCCATATCGCCGGGAATATCTTTAATACGAAGATCTACAATAACACCTTCTATACAAAAGTCAAGCCTGCTGCGGTTGACAGGCAGTTCATTGAGGCTACGAACTGGAACGGGCTGGCCAATGTGACCTATTTGTACAATAATATCTTCTACGCGGAAGAACCCACGGGTTTCAAGATGGGCGAGAGTACCAACAATGCATTCAGTAGCAATTTTTATTCACCGGGGGCTACCTTGCCGCCTGACGACGAAGCCCTTACAGGCGATCCCCTTTTCATCGAAACCGGGATGAGCGATAATGTGATGAATTACAGGGTACAAGCCGGGAGCCCGGTCCTTGCCAGGGGGATCATCATGCCCGACAACGGGGGCCAGGATTTTTTCGGCAATGAAGTTCCCGCAGGAAGTCCGCCTGCCATCGGCGCCCATCAACCGAACAGTGCTGAACTTTCCTTCGAACTTCTGCCCAATGATCCCCATAAAGGATTCCTGGTCTACCCCAACCCGGTCAGGGATACTTTCCTTTATGTAAAATTACGATCCCCGGAAGAGAACGCTAAATTGGTGATCAGCAGCCTGAATGGAAAAGTCTTGTATACACAATCCCTGATGAACAAGCAGGAAAAAATCGCAGGCATTGACCTGGCAGGATTCCGGCAGGGGATGTACATCGTTTCCCTCCAGTCTTCAAAGGGCATACAATCCGAACGTTTCATCGTTTATTAAAATTCAGCGATCCTCCTCCTGGATCAGCTATCTGCATAACAACTCCCTGAACGATACAAGGCATGGACCTTTCAAGCTGCCCTGCAGCTTCTTGAAAGAAATTAGAATATTGATTACATTTGGCACCTGAGTGGCGGACTCAAGCCCGGTAACTATGACCAGAAAACCAGGAACATATCTTTTTATCATCAGGCTGGTCCTTTTAGTGGGGATCTTTTTTCCATCCAGCGTAATTGCACAACAGGAAGGCTATGTAAAAAGTCATCTTTCCGTTACGGAAGGACTATCACAGAATGAGGTCACTTCCATTTGTGAGGATAAATACGGTTTTCTCTGGTTTGGTACCCGTGGAGGATTAAATCGCTACGACGGGTACTCCTTCAGGCACTTCAAGCCGGCCCGAAGGCACACCGATGGTCTTCAAAATCCTTCCATTGAACGACTCAGCATAGGCAGGGATGGAAAAGTGTGGATCGGCACAAAATCAGGAGGTTTTAGCATCTATGACCCGGTCTCTGAGCGCATCAGCAATGGTGATCCTCTCAACGGGGCCGGGCAGGACCGGGTCATCTCCTTTCTTCACGACTTCGATGGGGGACACTGGATGGGGAGTTTTACAAGAGGCCTGGCCTACCTGCCAGCGGGGGAAGAAAGCAGCAAACCGATCCCGGGCTTTAACCGGGTCAGCACGATCGTGCAATTGGAAGACAGCACGATCTGGTTGGGAAGCGACCAGGGACTCTATCGCAAGGAGCCTCGTGGGGAATTCAGGCATGTTGAGCTGAACGGGAGCAATTCTGAGATCACCGAGATCGTGGTCGATGATGAAGCCGGGTGCCTCTGGATGGTTGGCTGGGGCCTGCAACTGATCAGGTATGACTACTTGAACGAAACCTTCCGAATGTATCCCCTGCCCTACAGGTCTGAAAAATCAACGAATTCCTATTCCCTGATCAAGGACAAGGATGGATTTCTCTGGATCGGAACCTGGGGAGAAGGATTGTACAGGTTTGATCCCGGCACCGGCGAATTCTTTCACATGAACCTGAACCGGGAATATGAATTAACCAATGTAGCTGATTACAACATCATTTTAGATATTTTCCAGGATGATCAGGGCATCATCTGGGTCGGAACCGACGGGGGCGGAATAGTAAAGTTATCCCCTTCCAGGCAATTCAATACCATAGCAAGCTTCTCGGGGAACCTGAAGGTACATGTGAATTCCATATCGAAAACCAAGGGGAGCCATTATCTCATCGGGACAAGGGGCCAGGGCCTGTTCAGCTCGAACGACCTTGTAAATTTTGACGAAGTACCTAAAGAAAATTCGGCACTGAGGGCAGCGCTTAAAAACCAAAGTGTGTATTACCTGGGAAAGCTAAGTGATGAAGCCGAATGGGTTGGAACTGATCTTGGAGTCCTGGTGCTTTCATCCAATCCAGAGGGGGGCCAGGAACTGGTCAGGGCAAGCAGCTATTTCAACAGCCCGGACCTGGACATTCCCCGCAAAGTACTCGGGGTACTCGTTAAAGACGATGAGCTATGGATGGGAACCCAGCAGCAGGGACTGTACCTGTACAATTTAAGGAACAATGAATACCAACTTACGCGACACTTTGCTTCCTCTGCCAGGGCTGGGGAACTAAGGAATGACCGGGTATCCACTCTTTTGCTTGATAAAAACAGGGAGCTCTGGATCGGAACCTACAACGGCCTTTTCCAGTATAGGGAGTCCGACAGTTCCTTCATCCCCATTGATTCCCTGGTGGGAAATTCAACGCATTCGCTCTGTACGATCATCCTGGCACTTACACTGGATACCGCGGGAAACATATGGTTCGGTACGCCATGCAGCCTGAACCAGTTGCTTGAGGCTGAAAATGGCAAGTATTACCTGGAAGAATATACGACCGAGGAGGGATTGCCTGATGATTACATCAGCAATATCCTGCCTGATGATAGCGGGAACCTTTGGATAAGTTCAAATTCCGGGATCTCGAAATTCATCCCGGAAAAAAGGGAGTTTCAGAACTTTGAAGCTACAGACGGCACCGGAGGGTATAATTTTTCTGAATCCTCCTGTTATAAGAGTGAAGATGGCTGGCTTTTCTTTGGAGGATTTGCCGGGATCACCTACTTCGACCCGGAAAAGATCACCATCAATAATTACGTTCCTCCCCTTGTCATTACAGAATTCAAGATCCTGAACAGTGAAGTGCCGGTGGATGAAACGGGCATTCTTCCCCAATCCATCAACGAACTGAAAAAGCTTCGCCTGGGATACAAGGAGAAGGAGGTTTCCATTGAATTTGCAGCCCTGGATTATAAATCGCCTACCCATAACCAGTACAGCTATAAACTGGTAAGAAATAATGAGGAGGCCGATTGGATCTACATCGGCAAACGCAGGGAGATCTCCTTGCAGAACCTGAAGCCTGGCAATTATTTACTATA
>CAYSAH010000160.1:3372-8252 GCA_964428945.1 uncultured Bacteroidaceae bacterium
CAACGGTGTGTGGAACAAGGAGGGCCGGGTACTTGAACTGGAAGTGATCCCGCCGCCCTGGAAAAGCTGGTATGCGCTCATCCTCTACGTCATGGTGATCCTGGGGATCGTTCTGCTTATCGTTAATGTTAGCCTGAAGCAGGAACGCTTAAAGAACCAGGCGAACATGGAGCACATGAACCTCGAAAAAGAAAAGCAGCTCAACGAATACAAGCTCAGGTTCTTCACCAACATCTCCCATGAATTCAGAACCCCGCTCACCCTGATCCTGGCGCCGATCCATGACCTGATCAAGATGGACCTCCCAGGAGCAAGCCCTGAACTCAAAAAAAAGATACAGATCGTCTATAAGAATGCAAACAAATTATTAAACCTGGTGAACCAGTTGCTGGAGTTTCGCAGGATCGAGGTAGGCAAAGCAAGGCTGGAAGCCAGCTTGCAGGATTTCAGCGAATTCGCAAGGGAACTCGTCGAGCCCTTCGAAGAACTGGCAGAGCAAAAGGGCATTGCTTTACATATAAGTTATGATGCAAAGCAGCCGGAGATTTACTTCGATCTGCAAAAGATGACCGTCGTGCTTAATAACCTGCTTTCAAATGCTTTTAAATATTGCGGTAAACCGGGAAGCATAGCTTTCAGCCTGTCAGACAATGAACATGAAGTTATTGCAAGCGTGGCGAACAATGGAAAGAATATCCCGGAGAAGGACAGGCAAAATATCTTTGACCGCTTTTACCATATTTCCTCGGATAGTTACCAGGAGAGTTCGGGGATCGGGCTTGCCCTGGTAAAAAATTACATGGAGATGCACAACGGCAGCGTTGAGCTTGAAAGCGAAGCCGGGGAAATGACCCGTTTTACCATCAGGCTCCTGAAAGGAAAAGCACATCTTGAACCCGATATGATCGTGGAAAGAAGCTTTGAAAAAGGTCAGCAACAAAACATTGCCTTCCTTGCTCAGGATACCGTGTCCGGTGCGAAGTTTCACCACCATGGATCAAAAGATTCCACCATCCTGATCGTAGAGGATAACATCGAGGTGATCGAGTATCTGCAAGACATCCTGTCCTCTTACTACAATATCGAATATGCCATGAACGGAAAGGAAGGATTTGATAAGGCCCTGGAGTTGCTTCCCGACCTGGTCATCTCGGATGTTATGATGCCGGAGATGGATGGCTATGAACTGTGCAATAAGATCAGGAAAAACGAAAAGATATCGCATCTCCCCATCATCCTGCTAACCGCCAGGGACACACCCCAGGATGTCCTGTTCGGTGTAAAGAAAGGAGCCGATGATTACATTACAAAACCTTTCGACTCGGAGATCCTGATGGAGAAAGTTAAACGTCTCCTGCTATCCCGCGCCGAACTTTCAAAGAAATTCAGCAAGAAGATTGTACTGGAGCCCACGAAGAAGGAGATCACTTCCTCCGATGAGAAATTTTTGAACAGTGCCCTGAAATACGTGGAGCAGAACATTACCGACCCGGAACTGAACCTGGAGAATATGGCCAGCGAACTGGCCATGAGTTCCACCACCATGTACCGAAGGATGAAGTCGGTATGCAACCAGTCCCCGGGGGAATTCATCCGCACGGTCAGGTTCAAAAGGGCCTCTCAACTCCTGAGGGATACGAACCTGACGATCTCGGAGATCATAGAAATGGTGGGCTACCAGGATGCCAATCGCTTCAGGGAGAATTTCAGAAATGAATTTGGCCTCACCCCGGGACAATACAGGGAACAGTCCAGGACCGAACCTAATTCAACTCAATCGCCCCCAGGTCAGGCTGACCAGTAATCGGGTTCCCGAGGATATCATGTTCCACCTTTAGCCCGGTAAACAATCCAACCGGATCATTGGGTATGGCTTGTATCCCGATTCCCTTATCTCTTACCAGTCTTTCATTTCCCGGGATATAATCCCCGATCAAGGATCCGCCTGCAAAGACGAATTCAGGATCACCGACCAGCGGTTCTCTATCCTGCAAAGGAGCCTCCCCGGGCCAACTGTAATTCCTGTAATACAGGTTGTTTTTGAACACTACATCTCCAAAAACCGGGACTCCCCCGGTATCAGGCCTGTACTGGTCCCCCAGGACATATGCAGTTTCACCTTCCATAAA
The DNA here is from genome assembly GCA_964428945.1 of uncultured Bacteroidaceae bacterium. Lineage (GTDB taxonomy): Bacteria > Bacteroidota > Bacteroidia > Bacteroidales > M55B112. The sequence continues at coordinate 5,502 of CAYSAH010000160.1, forward strand.
AAAGATATTGTTCGCAATGAGGATGCCAGAGGCTGAACTGCTGATGGCAAATTTCGATACGATGTCCTTACTGACATAGATGGTGTTGTTATAAAAGTAGCTGTTGAAAGGACCGCTTCTTTCCTTCTGGTTTCCCTGGTAACCGCTCAACCAGAAGGTCTTTCCCTCCTGGAAGGCCTGATCAACCCCTTTAACGCGGTAGCCGTCATTCACGCTGATGTTATAGCGGTAGGCACAATTGTGATTGTTACCCAGTATTTCACAGAAGCCGCCTGCATTGTTTGCACTCAGGTTGTACTGCAGTATGACATTCCTGCAGTTAAAGTCGATATGGGCACCTGCCGAATCGCCCGGCCCTTTCGCATTTAAAAAATAATTTCTTTCAACAAGCACATTGCTGGATGCCCAGGTCCACAGGCCGCTTCCCCTTCCCCACTTTCGGGGGTCATCCTTGCTTCCGGAGCCCTTCACATAATTGCCTGCAATGTAACCTTTATACACACCCGACATCTGCACCCCCGGACCCCCGGTGGACAGGACCTGGTTGTTGGTGATCTCAAATTCCCGGATACCAAAGTTATCTCCCTTTGGCACCCTCGATGTGAGCTTTATTCCTGTATGTCCCACGTTCTCCACAGTGCAGGAATCGATCTTTAAGCCGCTCAGGACCCCCTGCCTGGAGGAATTGATCACCCGGATTCCCCAACCATAGCTCTGGGTTCCGTTGGCCGACCGGGTCTCTTCAGGAGACCTTGTAAAGCCGGGATCCTCGAAGAAGACATTTCTTATCTCCAGCCTGCTCAGCCAGATGTGATCATACATAGCATCGTCCTCAAGCAAAACGAGGACGCCACATCGTCTGTCCCTGGCTTTATCACCACCGTCCGGTTCTCCCTTTCCGGGGGCGGTAAGGCTCAGTCCTTCGATCTCAATGAAACTGCAATTTTGAAGTACGAGGGCCGCTTCATAGCCGCTTGCATCGATCCGTGGCTTTCCTTTTCCACCCGCTTCGTAGCCCGAAATCCGAACAGGGCTGTCTGCCTTTCCAGCTACGTTCTGCAGGCGCATGGATCCCCGGAAAGTGCTCCCGGACGCAAGAAAAATATTATCGCCGGGATGAAGCTCCAGGGAACCCAGCCTTTCAAGTGTTTTAAAGGGTTTCCTGGGAGAGGTGCCCTTGTTTTCGTCTTTCCCTGTGCTTGCATTGACATAATAGGAAGTCCCCCTTGCCGGATACGGGATCCCATTCCCCATGCCAGGAACATGAAACAAAAATAGACCCAGGCACAGTCCCGGCATTACAATTCTTCTTAAAAATCTCTTATTCATGACCCTGTTCGTAAAATTCAAGCTCAATAGGGCTCCATGGTAAACCTGTCTGGATGTTCCCGGGTGTATTCCTCATCCTGTCCCAGGCCCAGGAAAACCGGGTCCATCATTTCCTTTTCCCATTGGTCTTTCTGCTTCCTCAAACCGGCTGCCAATTCCTGGTCCGCTAATTCGATTTCCTCTGAGATGTCGGCTTCCAGGTTAAATAATCCATCCTCTACCTTACCGTAATTCACCAGCTTCAACTGCCCGGCCCGGACTGCATAGGATCCCTGGTCGAATTTTCTCCAGAACAGGTACTCATGCGGAGCTCCCGTATCTTTCCTGCTGACATAGGGAATCAGATCAACACCGTCCAGGTGATTGAGCGGACTTGCACCTGCGTGTGCCGCGATCGTTGCTGCAATATCCATGGAACTCACCGCCTGGTCGTACACCTGTGGTCCTTTGATCGCCTTCGGCCACATCATGGCAAAAGGCACCCGCACACCCCCTTCAAAAAGGCTGCCCTTTCCATCCCTGAGGGGTGAATTATCAGAACCGTTGACCTTTTCCGGACCTCCATTGTCCGACAAGAAAAATACCATCGTGTTATCAAGGATCCCAAGTTCCTCCAGCTTGTCAAGCAGCAAACCTACACCGTCGTCCACCGCGCTCACCATGGCTGCATAGGTTTTTCTTTTCGGGTCTTTAATGTGATCAAATCTTTCGAGGTATTTCCCTGTTGCCTGCAAGGGTCCATGGGGGGCATTATAGGCCAGGTAGAGGAAGAATGGACCTTCGCTGTTTCGTTCCACGAAGCTCACTGCCTCCCGGGACAGGGCATCCGTCAGGTATTCGGTCTCGTCGATCCGCTGATCGTTGTTGAGAAGTTTTGTTCGGTAGGCATCAAATTGCGCTTTCACACCTGACAGATCCGGAAGCGTCCATTCTTCCGGGAAATACTGGTGTCCCCCGGTCAGGAAACCAAAAAACTCATCGAATCCCCTGTTCAGGGGGCGAAGGCTGGTATGTGCTCCCAGGTGCCACTTCCCGATCGCTTTTGTGCGGTAACCCACTCTGCCCGTAAAATCGGCAATGGTCTCTTCTGTCAGGGGAAGCCCCATCAGGGAATCGTTCGCAGCAAAGAGCGGGTTCCTTCCAAATCCAAACCGGTCCTGGTAGCGCCCCGTGATAAGCCCCGCCCTGCTTGGTCCACATACGGGAAAGGTCACATAGGCATTAGTGAATGTCACTCCATTTGTGGCGATCCGGTCGATGTTTGGCGTCGGTATGTCCCTGCACCCGTTGAACCCGACATCGGCATAGCCCTGGTCGTCGGTAAGGATGATGATCAGGTTGGGTTTCTCTGCAGGCACCTGGTCCCTGCAAGAGGGTAACAGGAGGAAAAAAAACACTAAGATGGGTACTGCAATGTATTTC
>CAYSAH010000161.1:0-4513 GCA_964428945.1 uncultured Bacteroidaceae bacterium
CTCTGGAATGTGTTGCCATTGGGGCAGGTAAATATTTTGAAGCAATCCGCGGCGTAGACATTGCCTTTGGCTCGGCAAGTTCAATGAATCTTTGAGATGCCTGTGTCTGACCGGCGTTCGTCCAGACGGACTTTTGCGGGATCCATCTCGCTGATTCTCGTTTCATTCATAACGCTCATGGTTTCGACACAGAGTCTGTCAGGAGTCTCCAAGCAATTGGGGTTGACTGTCATTTCTTTTTTCCAGCAAGGCTTCAGCTCTGTAGGATCTTTCGTGGCTGATACCATCTACAGTATCTCGGAATTACGCCGCTTGGAGGCTAGCCATAGGGATCTGTTGGTTCAGGTTGAATCCCTTGGCAGGATCGTAAAAGGATAAGCCCCTTCAGCTTTTAGTTCTGCAGGCTCTGTACTGTGCTCAGGGACCTCCCGGTCCCTGGGCTTGTCTGATGGCTTTAGGGCGTCTCAGAAATTTTCCATATTCTCCCAAACATTTACTAATTTCGCACTCTGAAAAACAGGAGACTTCTAATGGACTACAATTTCACAGCGATCGAACAAAAGTGGCAGAAATACTGGGAGGAACACAAAACCTTCAAAACAGAGGACGATTTTTCCAGGCCCAAATATTATATACTCGACATGTTCCCCTATCCTTCAGGCGCCGGTCTTCATGTTGGTCACCCGGAAGGATATACCGCCACCGATATTGTTGCCAGGTACAAGAGAATGAAGGGCTTCAATGTACTCCACCCGATGGGCTGGGATGCCTTCGGACTGCCGGCAGAACAATACGCGATCCAAACCGGTACGCACCCGTCGATCACCACCCAAAGGAATTGTGATAATTTTAAAAGGCAGATCAAGAGCCTGGGACTTGGATACGACTGGGACCGTGAGATAAATACCACCGATCCAAAATATTATAAATGGACACAATGGATCTTTATCCGCCTGTTCAATACCTGGTTCGACGAAAAACTGCAGAAAGGTCGTCCGATCACGGAACTTGTGATCCCGGAAGAAATTAAAAAGGAAGGGAAGGCAGCAGTGGACAGTTACATTTCAGGGAAGCGCCTGGCCTATTACGAAAATGCAAGTGTATGGTGGTGCCCGACCGATAAGATCGTTTGTGCAAATGAGGAAGTCCTCACCGACGGCACACATGAAAAATGCGGCAATCCTGTTGAACGAAAGAACCTGAAACAGTGGATGCTGCGTATTCCTTTGTATGCCGAAAGGTTACTCGACGGTCTTGACGGACTTGACTGGCCGGCCGGAGTTAAGGATATGCAGAAGAACTGGATCGGCAAATCTCACGGCGCGGAGGTCGATTTTCAATTGGAAGGACTGGAAGAGAAACTGCGTGTATTTACAACACGGCCTGATACCCTGTTCGGGGCAACATACATGGTGCTTGCGCCCGAGCACCCCTTGCTTGCTATAATTGTATGTGGAGGAAGAGAGGCTGAGGTTCATGCCTATGTCCAGGCAGCCGGCAAGAAGTCTGAGATCGACAGGACAGACCTGTCAAAGGACAAAACAGGTGTTTTTACCGGAAGGTATGCGATCAACCCTGTAACGGGGGAGAAAATTCCCGTATGGCTTGCTGATTATGTGCTGACAGGATATGGAACCGGGGCTATCATGGCAGTGCCGGCACATGATACGAGGGATTTTGAGTTTGCCAGGAAATTCGGACTGCCGGTCACATGTATCATGGATCCTTCAGGGGCCGGTGATGAATTAAGGGAAAAGGTCCTTGCCGGTGAAGCCTGCTGGACCGAAGATGGAAGCTATATCAGGTCTGCAAACAGCAGCCTTGGAATAAGCATCGATGGATTGAATAAATCCGAAGGCATAAAGAAGATCAATACCTGGCTGGAAAATAAGGGGATAGGAAAGGCAACTATAAATTACAGGATCCGGGACTGGTTGTTCAGCCGCCAGCGTTATTGGGGAGAGCCTTTTCCTGTGATCCACTGGGAAGATGGTGAGATCGGCGTACTTGAAGATAATCAGTTACCGCTGGAGTTACCTTCCCTCGAAAAATTTGAACCCGGAAGCAATGGAGAATCACCACTGGCCAATTCAGGGGAATGGCTTAATGTTGTTGACAGGAATGGTCGCAAAGGGCGTCGTGAGACCAACACCATGCCCCAGTGGGCAGGCTCATGCTGGTATTACCTGAGATATATTGATCCGGAAAATGTCCAGGAGCCCTTTTCGAAGGCAAAGGAGAACTACTGGATGCCGGTTGACCTTTATATCGGGGGTGCAGAACACGCTGTACTTCACCTGCTTTACAGCCGTTTCTGGCATAAGGTGCTTTTCGACCTGGGCATTGTTTCAACGGATGAGCCTTATCGGAAACTATACAACCAGGGAATGATCCTGGCCTTTGCCTATGAAACTTCAGCCGGTGCCAAAGTGGCAAGTGACCTGGTAGAGGAGCGGGAAACAAAATTTTATCATAGGGAAACAGGGGAAGAACTGCAGCAGATCGTGGCAAAAATGTCCAAATCGCTGAAGAATGTTGTGAATCCTGATGACGTTGTAAAATCCTTCGGAGCTGATTCGCTCAGGCTGTATGAAATGTTCCTCGGGCCTCTGGATGCTGTTAAACCCTGGGTAGAGAGCGGAGTGAAAGGGGTATATAATTTTCTGAACAGGGCCCACAAGTTCTTTACTGACAAGGCACATTATGTTGAGGGAAATGAGGATGCGGAGGTACTGAAGGTACTTCACCAGACCATCAAAAAGGTTGGGGAGGATATTGAAAATCTGCATTTCAACACGGCCATTTCCCAGATGATGATCTTTACGAACCTTGCAATTAAGAAAGGCAAAGTTACACAGCATACGGCCGGAACATTTATAAAGCTGCTTGCCCCGTTTGCACCTCACCTTGCAGAGGAACTCTGGTCGAAAAGCAGCGGGGTGGAATCTGTGTCACTCAGTGAGTGGCCGGAATATGAAGAGAAATACCTTGTTGAGGATTCAATTGAATACCCGGTGATGATCAACGGAAAACTGAGGTTCAAACTGTTAGTCTCAGCGGATACACCTGCAGGAGAACTTGAAGGGTTGGCACTCTCAAATGAAGCTGCACAGAAATGGACCGAAGGCAGGGCTCCTAAGAAGGTGATCGTTGTTCCGGGGAAAATTGTAAATATCGTTGTATAGCCTGGCATGAAGAAAGGAATAATTATAGGTGGATCCGCAGCTGTTATCATTGCAGTTGCATTTTGGATATTTATTTCGGGGGGATCAAAGGTTCCTGTTGTTGAACCGGAGGAGGAAGTTGTTGGAGAGATCGAAGAAAAGATCGAGTATTTGTACGGAATCCCCATGAATGCCTTTGAAGTGTTGGGAGGTACCGTAAAGAGAAACCAGCTGCTTGGCAATATACTGAATGAATATGGTGTATCTGACCGGACGATCTACGAAGTTTCACTTTTGCCCACAGAGTTATTTGATGTCAGGAAGATCAAGGCAGGCAATAAATATGCAATTTTTCTTGACAGCACAGGAATAAAGTATTTTGCATACGAGAAGGACCAGGTCAATTACGCTGTTTTGCATTTTGAGGACAGTGTGCACGTAGAAGTTGGGGCTAAGCCAGTTATTGAACAAACACTGGAGGTTTCGGGAGAGATCACTTCAAGCCTGTGGGAGACCTTTAAAAACGATGGAGTGAACCCGATGCTGGCGGTCGAGTTGAGCGAGATTTACGCCTGGACCATCGATTTCTTTGGTTTACAGGAAGGCGACCGTTTCAAGGTAATTTATGACGAAACATTTGTGGATACGAATTCTGTTGGTATCACGAAGATCCATGCAGCATGGTTTTACCATGCGAATCACGAGTTCTGGGCTATTCCTTTTGAACAGGACAGCGTACGAAGCTTTTTTGATGAGGACGGGAACAGCCTTCGAAAGGCCTTCCTTAAGGCACCTTTGAGGTTTTCCAGGATCAGTTCCGGATTTTCAAACTCAAGATTGCATCCTATACTGAAGATACGCAGACCTCATCAGGGGGTGGATTATGCAGCACCTGCAGGTACCCCGGTGCAGTCCATTGGCGACGGACAGGTTACCGCAGTTTCCTATGAACATGGAGGGGGGAATTATGTAAGGATAAAGCACAACGGGGTATATACAACTGTATATATGCACCTGAGCAAATTTGGCAAAGGTATTAAGCAGGGAGTTTATGTAAAACAGGGCGATGTGATCGGCTATGTCGGCAGTACCGGCCTGTCCACCGGTCCGCATCTTGATTTCAGGTTTTACAAGAACGGTCAGGCCATTGATCCACTGAAAGTTGAAGCCCCCCCTGTGGAGCCTGTCCATGAAGAAAATCTTCCTGATTATGAGCTGGTAAAGCGGAGCATGATGGCGGCACTGGAATCTGTCGGCAATCGGCAGATGGCAGCCGATAGTCTGAGATGAGCTTTCGCTGCGCTCAGCGGGATTAGTTCGACCCCCTCGACTTCGCCCGGGGACCGCCC
>CAYSAH010000161.1:4613-8229 GCA_964428945.1 uncultured Bacteroidaceae bacterium
ACTTCGCCCGGGGACCGCCCTTCTATTTTCAGAAGGCGATTATTTACAACCTGGCAAATTCAACATAGTGGAACATATTCACCCACTTTTCACTTTTCACTTTTTACTTTTTACTTCTTTTTCCTTCCTTCCGGTTCCTGACCGGAGTCGAAGGATACTTTTTAATTTTTCCTTGTACAACTTCTCCAATCACCCTTGGGAAATGCTCATATTCCAGCTGATGAACCTTTGATGCCACAGTTTCAGGGGTGTCGTTGGCTTCTACAGGACACTTAGCCTGGAAGATTATATTACCGTCATCGTATTTTTCATTAACGTAGTGGATGCTTATGCCTGACTCTTTTTCTCCATTTTCAACTACACTCTTATGGACCCTGTCACCGTACATCCCTTTTCCACCGTATTTCGGCAGAAGGGCTGGGTGAATATTTATTATGGCTTCCGGAACTGCATGAATTAAATAAGCAGGTACAAGCCATAGAAAACCTGCAAGAACAATGAAATCGATCTTGTATTCCCTGAGCTTTCCTAGTATGAATCGTTCGTTTTTAAATTCTTCCCGTGTAAATACAAAGTGTTCAACTCCAAGATTTTGGGCTCTGCGGATCACCATTGCTTCAGGATTATTTGTGAGCACCAGTTTAACATTTATATTTTGGTCCGGTCGAAAAAAGTGAATTATATTTTCGGCATTGGAACCAGAACCTGAAGCAAAGATTGCTATATTATTCATAAACAGGTATATAACATGGAATGATCTCAGACATAAAGATAGTTTTTACAATGCTGAATTTATATTCTGAAGAGATAAAATTCATGATTTTTTTTGAAAATAGTCGAAAATTTTTCATTTCTTTGCAACTCTGAAATTAACATAGTATTAATTAAAAATTTAAGTCATGTCAGACATTGCCTCAAGAGTAAAAGCAATAATTGTTGACAAGTTAGGTGTTGATGAGAATGAAGTAACAAAAGAAGCCAGCTTCACAAATGATCTGGGAGCAGATTCTCTTGACACTGTAGAACTGATCATGGAATTTGAAAAGGAATTCAATATGAGTATTCCTGATGATCAGGCTGAAAGCATTTCAACAGTTGGTGAAGCCATTAAGTACATCGAAGAGAACTCCAAGTAATTTATTGAACTGATTATTCTGTTATGAGACGGGTTGTTGTAACCGGTATGGGCGCTTTGACTCCTGTAGGCAATAATGTCGGGGAGTTTTGGAAAAGCCTTGTCAATGGGGTAAGCGGAAGCGAATTGATAACCCGTTTTGATACAGAATATTTTAAGACCAAGTTTGCCTGCGAGTTAAAGAATTTTGACCCGGCGGATCATTTCGACCGCAAGGAAGCCAGGAAGCTTGACCGCTATGCACAGTATGGAATGGTTGCTGCTGAAGAAGCATTCCAGATGGCAGGACTTGCTGATGCTGATATTGACAAGGACAGGGCCGGAATTATCTGGGCCTCGGGCATAGGCGGAATAGAGACTTTTAAAAATGAAATTGAAGGGTTTGTTGCGGGAGGAAAGATCCCCCGCTTCAACCCTTTCTTTATTCCAAAAATGATCTCTGATATTGCTGCCGGTATGATGTCGATAAAATATGGTTACAGGGGTCCAAATTACGGTACTGTTTCTGCCTGTGCTTCATCAACCAATGCTATCATTGACGCCTTTAACCTTATCCGCCTGGATATGGCTGATCTCTTTATTGCCGGTGGCTCTGAAGCAGCCATCAATGAAGCTGGCGTTGGCGGGTTTAATTCCATGCAGGCTCTTTCCACCAACAACGATGAGTACAGGTCTGCATCCAGGCCTTTTGATGTAACCCGAGACGGATTCGTTATGGGCGAGGGTGGTGGAGGACTTATCCTGGAAGAACTTGAACATGCTAAAAGAAGGGGTGTACGGATCATTGCTGAAATAATAGGGGGTGGTCTCTCGGCAGATGCATATCACCTTACAGCTCCGCATCCTGAAGGCGCTGGCGCGGTTCTCGTGATGAAGAATGCTCTCCGCGATGCAAAGATTGGCATTGAGGATGTAGATTATATTAATGTTCATGGAACATCCACACCACTTGGAGATATTTCCGAAACAAAAGCAATAGAAAAGGTATTTGGGGAGAATGCTTATAAACTGAATATCAGCTCTACCAAATCCATGACCGGTCATTTGCTGGGTGCTGCCGGAGCAGTGGAATCACTTGCTGTTATCCTTGCTATAAGGGATGGCATTGTTCCTCCAACGATCAACCTTAAGACTATTGATCCTGAGATTGATCCCAAACTTAATCTTACTCCAAATAAGGCACATAAGAGAGAAGTTAAAGTCGGTATAAGTAACACTTTTGGATTTGGAGGACACAACACTTCTGCAGTCTTCAGAAAATATGAAGAGTAGATGCTTTCCGCTATTCTGAATTACCTGGTTCATCTGTTCAGAAAAGATAGGGAATTCTACTTTAAACTTATCTCCATACTCGGTTTCCTTCCTTCGCGTGTATCATTGTATCAAATTGCATTTACCCATAAATCAGCATCTTTCGCCCAGAATAAGGTAAGCGGAATTAACAATGAGCGACTGGAATTTCTTGGTGATGCAGTACTTGGAACCATCGCTGCTGAATTTATTTATAAGGAATTTGACCAGGCTAGTGAAGGATTCATGTCGAAACTCAGGGCGAGAATCGTAAAACGCAAGCACCTTAATGCAACTGCGATCAAGATGGGTTTGCCCGGATTGATCAAGGCTCATCCTCACCCTTCCAGTATGTCGAAGCATCTTTATGGAAATGCCCTGGAAGCCCTTATCGGTGCAATTTACCTGGATAAAGGTTACAACTGCGCTTCACACTTTTTCAGGAAGAGAATAGTTGAACCCTATATCGATCTTGCCAGCCTGTCAAGCAAGGATTCAGACTATAAAAGTCAGCTTATCGAGTGGGCACAGAAGAATAAAAAGGAAGTTGTATTCCTGAGCAATGAGGAGTATGATCCGGGGATCAAAGCTCCAACATTTGAATCGCTCGTAAGGATCGACCTGCAGGATTCCGGGAGGGGTAAGGGTGATTCTAAGAAGGAGGCTGAACAGCAGGCTGCGAAAGTTGCATTGAAAGGACTTTCAGAATAGTTCCCCTTTTCCTATTTTTACATATTATTCCATAAAAAATTGAGCCCTAAGAAACATAAACTGTCAGTTTCTTTTGATGAGAATTACTGTTTATTGGGAATTGCTTCCGATGAACCCGATTATAAGCTTTGCTGGTTGATGAATCAGCATCTCAATTTTTCCCTTTCAAGGACAAGTGACCTTAAGATCTTTAATAAAAAGCTGGGCATTGATATTGAAGTATCACTGTTCGTTTACTTCGATGAGAATACTATGATGACTTACCGGATCATAGGGAACAGGGCGCCGGCTGGATATTTTTTACCTGAACTTAAGAATATTTATTTTCTTCTTCACATCCAGGGTGACCTGGTACCCGGGGATATACAGGAGCTCATCAGGAAGCTCAATGAAATTAACCCTGTAAGGATGTGTGTTCCTGTGGATCTTTCAAAGATCAGGGATAAAGATCTTTTACAGCTTTGGTAAGCACTATTAGTA
>CAYSAH010000162.1:0-8214 GCA_964428945.1 uncultured Bacteroidaceae bacterium
GTCCAGCAAGTCGATACTTTCAACTGCCTGCTCTGTAACTGCCCCCGGATCTGTTCCGACAGCAATATTAAATAGACCCTGTCCGGTAGTCGTAAGAGAATGTGCCTCTTCCCAGGCTACATTGCCCTTTTTATCCAGAATGGATAGCACAACATTGATTTTGGTTCCGGCAATAACATTACCCTCAGCATTTCTTGCAACCGCCTGGTAGTTAAAGCCATTTGACGATTGTGCCATCAGGCCACATGAAGACATCAAAAAGATGCCGAACAAAGCTCCGGTGATCTGTTTGAAAAATTTCATAATTGTAGAATTTTGGGATTACACAAAATTTATGCTGAACAAGTGTCCTGGACCAGGTCCGGGATCAGGCAGCACAGCAAAACAGCGAATTGAAAAAAAAGTGATCTTTAGATTTTCCTGATGCTGATAACGCGAACCTGTTTCCTGTCCATTGTAGATACCCTGAAAAAGTAAGCGCCGGACTTATAAGACGACATTTCAAAGGGTATAATATCCCCTGGAAATACCTCTTTGTATTTTTCCTGGCTCATAATCCGACCGGTAACATCCTGTATTTCAATCAGGAAGTCTGTTGGCTCCAGGACATCGAACTGCAATTTAAGCTCATCATTTACAGGATTCGGATATGCAATGATCTGCCATCTGATCGGATCCAGGTCAAAGCCTACACCTTCAGTATATGCCTGCTGGAAGCCCTGGGTCAGTGTTATACCGCCCTGCTGCAATGTGGAAACAGCTATTTCACCAAGGGTCCAGGAAAGACTGATACCACCTGCCTCTGAGTAGCTTCCTGCCGAAGCGATAACTGTCGGAGACAGAACAATATCCTGCGAATAGGCTAGCTGGCTTGCAAACAATGTTGCGATAAAAAGAGGAATGAGTTTTTTCATAATACAGGTGTTTCTTCAAATTTCATAAAAAACATCTTTCAAATCAAGTATTTACCAGGAATAAATATAACACTTCGTTTTTCATTAAAGTTCAGATATTCCTGATTTTTAAAAGAACTATAGATTTAGGGGACATCAATCATAAGGTAAACAATGAATACCCCAATTTGGTTGCAGGATCAATTTACGTAATATCAACAAATTTATATGCCTGTTTTTACGCAGATCCCTAATTTTTGTTTTATAACAATGACAAAATGATAAATTCAGGGGATAAATCACAGTAAAATCAAAGGATTATTCTGATTTAAAAATATATGAATTATAATTTTATTGTATCGCGAATACCCTTCTCGCCGATATATCCTGATCCTCTTTTTCGTATTACTGCGTGCTGTTCCACAGGGAATCACAGAGCCCGAACCTATTTTACCGGTATTTCTTCCAGCAGTTTCACCAGGAAATCCCAGAACTTTCCTACCGTATCGATCTTCACCTTCTCATCCGGGGAGTGTGGGAAGCGAATCGTTGGTCCAAAGGAGATCATGTCAAGCTTCGGATAGACTCCACCAAGAAGTCCGCATTCCAGTCCGGCATGAATAGCTTTAATTTCAGGAATTTTACCAAAGTTTTTATTGTAAACTTCAAGTGCTGTTTTCAGAACAGGAGATTCCATGTTTGGTTTCCATCCAGGGTATGCTCCTTCCAGTTTTACTTTTGCGCCGATCAGTTGGAAGATCGCTGCTATGCGCCAGGCTGTAGCTTCCTTTGCAGTATCTACAGAACTTCTTGTAAGGCAGCGTACAACTAACTTTCCATTTTTCAACTCTACAACCGCAAGGTTGTTTGAGGTTTCAACCAGGTCAGGCATGGATGTGCTCATTCTCTCCACTCCGTGAGGTGTAGCGAATACAGCACGGATGATCTTGTATTGCTCTTTTGCATCAGCCACTTTTTCAGGAAGTTCGGCAGCTCTGAAAGTGAATGAAAGATCGGGTTCCGCACCAGCAAATTCATTCTTGTATATTTTATCGTAATTCTTTGTGAAGGCTTCAAATTTCCCGGCTTTGTCAGCGTTGACAGCTACAATCGAAAAGGATTCCCTTGGAATTGCATTGCGCAGGTCACCGCCTGCGGCTTCTGCCAGGCGAATGCCAAAATCAGCTTCAGCCTGCATCAGGAAACGGAACATGATCTTATTTGCATTGGCCCTGCCCAAGGGAATATCCATACCTGAATGGCCGCCCTTTAGTCCTTTTGCTTCGATCCTGTATGCCTTCATATTTGAAGGACAAGCTTCCTCCTTATAATCCTTTTCTGCTGTTACATCAACACCACCGGCACAACCTACGTAAATTTCACCTTCATCTTCCGAGTCCATATTCATCAGGATATCTCCGTTAAGCAAGCCAGGTTTCAATCCAAATGCACCAGTCATGCCTGTTTCTTCATCAATAGTGAATAATGCTTCTATAGGGCCATGCTTCAGGGTTTTTGATTCAAGTACAGCCATAGCAGCGGCAACACCGATGCCGTTGTCGGCTCCAAGGGTAGTGCCGTTTGCCGTAACCCATTCACCGTCGATGATGCATTCAATAGGATCCTTTGCAAAGTCGAAAACCTTGTCGGAATTTTTCTGTGGTACCATATCGAGATGTCCTTGAAGCACAACTGTCTTCCTGTTCTCCATTCCTGGTGTGGCAGGTTTTTTTATAATTACGTTTTCAACTTCATCAACGATGGTCTCAAGGCCAAGGTCCTTGCCGAACTTTTTCATGAAGGCAATAACTTCAGCCTCTTTTTTTGAAGGTCTGGGGATCTGGGTCAGGCTGTAAAAGTTTTTCCAGATCTCGACTGGTTTTAAATTTTTTATTTCACTCATTGCTTTACTATTATAGTGTTTATACGAACATGGACGAATTGACATCAGATATGAATATGATGTGCCCATTGTTCATTACTTTAGTTAAGAATATGTAAGTTACACATTTATTGTAACATTTATCTGCCTGATTAAATGCTATATAATAGGTGAAACTTCAAAAAGGGAGCTTCTTATTCAGGTTTTTGTCCTGAAGGCATCTCCAATCCAAATTTCTGTTTTGCATCTGCCCTTCTGAGTTGAAAAGCAAGAAAAATGGCTATAATTCCCAAAACAACCAGCATTAGGATAGGGACTGTATAATTATAAGTCATTTCCTTTGCCCTGATTGCTTCCAAATCAGCTTTGTTTGCCAGGTCAAGAACAGCACCGATGCCCCAGAAGAAGAACAAAAGTCCTATATTCTGAATAGTAAACATTGTTGCGTATGCAGTTCCCAGCCTGTTCTCTGCAACGATTTTGGCAACTGACGGCCACATGGCTGCTGGCACCAAAGAAAATGCAATTCCAAGGCTCACCAGTCCAAGATAACCTAAAATTACACTGTTGAAAAGTGAAAGTGCTAAATGTGCAAATATCAAAAGCAGCGAACCCAATATCATGAGTGAGGCAGCTTTCCCCTTCTTATCGACATAGTTCCCAAAGATCGGAGTGAATAGAATTGTTCCCATTGGGATCAGACTGGCTGTTTTTGGCCCGTTCGTGAACCAAACAGAAAAGGTTGATTCCCAAAGTTGTGATATAAACAGGATGAATAGCCCAAATATCACAACAAAAGATGCAATTTTTCCTCCCAGGTTCTTGATCCTTGAAGGAATCATTGAGAAGGATAATCCAAAGATGAATAGCGAAAGGTAAATAACTACAGAACCAAGTGACTGATTTCCAAAAACTGCAAAATAGTTCTCACTCACAGGTAGGGCTGATGTGAATCCAAATTTATTGACCAGTAGGTCCGGGGCATATTGGATAAACGGGAATACAGCAGCATAAAATGAAACACATAGCAAGGCGATGAACAGAAATGAACGGTTTGTTATCAGGGCAATAAGATCTGAGAACTTGAAGTCCTCTTCTACCAGTGTTTCGCCAGCATCTTTTCTTATCTGTTTGTCTTGCTTATCAAGGGTATAATCGAAGACCATATAAACAAGAAATACAATTAAAGATATTCCTATCAGCGTGGCTGCAAAAACAACAGCCGGTGCAACATGACCCCCTCCAATATCAATTGACAGGGAAAGACCCATAGCTGAGCCAAGACGTCCGAACCCCATGTTTATTGCCATGGCTAGTGCCAGTTCATAGCCCTTAAACCACTTAACGACTGTTCTTGTGGAAACCACGCAAACAACTTCAAGACCGGATCCAAACAGTATGCGGCCAACGATCATCATGGTTAGCTGAGTTTTATGGGAATCTCCAAAAACTCCGCTGGCAGCCATTGCAGTGATAGAAGCTCCAACCGTAGCCAGCAATCCAAATATAAGCCCGGCTCTCCTTACTCCCCACTTATCCAGTACAATACCACCTACGATGATCATGCCAAATATATTTGCAATGGTGGTCAGACCAATTAAACGCCCAAATTCCTCACTGGTAAAGCCCATCTCAGTCTCCATCAGGTCCTTAAGGCCTCCAAAGAAATCCTGAAACCAATAGGTGGACAGCATTAACATACTGACTAAAACCAACATCAGCCATCTCATGGGAACAGAATCCCTCATAGTTTTCTTAACTGCATTCATTCTAATTATTGTTTAATTATTTTGAAAAGTAAACCCCAAATGTAACAAAAATGTGTTTCTTGCTTTACTTTTTGCAACATATTCAAGCCTTAGATGGTCAGTTAAAAAGTAAAAGTTATTTTTGTAGCATAATGTAAGGAACTTATATTCGTGCTGACTAAGAATAAAAGGAAAAATATGAGAAGATTCGGATTGATAATAGTTGTACTTTTGGTGGCATTGAATATGAATGCGCAGGAAAAGATAAAGTGGTATACACTAACTGAAGCCATTGAACTGAACAGGACAGAGCCGCGCAAGTTTATGGTGGATGTATATACCGACTGGTGTGGATGGTGCAAGCGAATGGACGCTACAACTTTCTCAAACCAGGACGTCGCAAGCTATGTCAACAAGAATTTCTACGCAGTTAAATTCAACGCTGAAATGCGCGATTCTCTTGTCCTGGGTGAAAAGACCTACCATTTTATAGATAATGGTGGCAGGGGATACCACGAAGTGGCTGTAATTCTTACCAAAGGCAGATTATCATATCCCACCCTTGTCTATCTCGACGAAGAACTTCGTCATATAGAGGTTGCTCCCGGTTATAAGACCCCGGATGTGCTTTCACAAAAACTCGTTTACGTGAACGAGGAAAAATACAAGGCACAAAAGGACCCGATGGATATGTAGGCAGGGGGCAGGGGTGAGGTTTCAGGCGCGAGGCGCGAGGCACGAGGTATCAGTGTTGACCGAGCGGAGTTGAGGTTTACACCAGGGAAGAAATATCCCGGTCCCCGGAGCCAAGGGGCAGGTATTAGGCAAAAGGCACGAGGCAGGATCACAACTTCAGGCACTCAAAGTACTCCAGGCACTCCTGCCTAAAGATAACCGAAGGGGTGCAAAGGTAAGATGCCATATCGTCCTATAAAATTTTTCCAAAGCCTTTCTTGAATCCTTAATTTTTGTATTTTCAGCTTTTAAACCCCAAACTGATTCAAGATGAAACAGATATTTCCAGCCCTGTTATTCATATTTTCAACAACACTTTTATCTTCCCAGGTAATCGATACTGAACTGCTCAACGATCTTAAAGCCAGGAATATCGGTCCTGGTGGTATGAGCGGCAGGGTTACGGCAATTGCTGCAGAGCCAGGAAATATATCAGTTTTCTATGTCGGAACAGCTTCAGGAGGGATCTGGAAAACTACAAACGGGGGGATCAATTTTCAACCGATCTTCGACAAGGAAGCTGTTGCCGGAATTGGTGCCATCACTGTGGATCCCAATAATCCTGATGTGGTATGGGTGGGTACCGGGGAAGGAAATCCACGGAACAGCATTACAGGTGGTTACGGATTATACAGGAGTCCTGATGCCGGGAGAAGCTGGGAGCTGGTTGGACTTGAAAACACACGTCATATCCACAGGGTGATCGTTCATCCGCAAAACAGCAATATCGTTTATGTTGGAGCAATTGGGAGTCCGTGGGGACCCAGCAATGACAGGGGAGTTTTTAAGACCATTGACGGAGGGGCAAGCTGGAAAAAGGTCCTTTTCACAAACGAATTGTCGGGCGTTGCTGATATGGTATTGGATCCCAGGAATCCTGAAAAACTTCTAGTGGCAATGTGGGAACATATCCGGCAGCCCTGGTTCTTCAAGTCAGGAGGCCCTGGATCAGGCTTGTACCTTACAACAGATGGAGGGATGAACTGGAAAGAGCTTACTGACGAAGATGGATTGCCAGCCGGCGAACTTGGTCGAATTGGACTGGCAGTTTCACGAAGTGAACCTGAATATGTCTATGCCATTGTTGAATCAAAGAAAAATGCTTTGTATCGCTCAACTGATGGAGGATATAAGTGGGAAAAACGTGGAGAAGATAATATCGGGAACAGGCCTTTCTATTATTCTGAGATCTATGTTGATCCTAAAAATGAGAACAGGATATACTCCCTTTATTCGCAGGTAAACGTAAGTGAAGATGGGGGAAGGACTTTCTCCACACTCCTTGGAAACAATATTCATTCGGACCATCATGCCTGGTGGATCCATGCAGAGGATCCTGACTTTATGATCGATGGGAATGACGGGGGACTTGCCATTACGTACGATAAAGGTAAAAGCTGGCGTCATGTCACCAATCTGCCTGTTTCGCAATTCTACCATATAACAGTTGACAATGAACTACCATATAATGTATACGGGGGTATGCAGGATAACGGTTCGTGGAAGGGGCCTGCCTATGTGTGGAGCAATGATGGCATCGTAAACGAATACTGGGATTTCCTCCTGGGAGGAGACGGTTTTGATGTTGCAGCAGTACCGGGGGATGTGAAAACCTGCTATGCTATGTCCCAGGAAGGCAACTTGCATCGGATCAATACTGAAACCAGGCAAAATATCGATATTAAGCCTGTGGTTCCTGGCGTTAAACTTAGATGGAACTGGAATGCTACCCTGGCGCAGGATCCTTTTGACCAGAATACGATCTACTACGGAAGTCAGTTTGTTCATAAAAGCACCAACAGGGGTGATTCATGGGAAACGATTTCTCCTGACCTTACCACCAACGATAACACGCGGCAAAATTTCGACAAAAGTGGCGGACTGACCTATGATGTTACCGGGGCGGAGACCTATACCTGCATCCTTGCAATTGCTCCAAGTCCTTTAGAGAAAGGTTTGATCTGGGCTGGTACGGACGATGGAAATATTCAGCTTACCCGGGATGGAGGAAATAGCTGGAAGAATATTTCCGCAAATATTAAAGCATACCCTGACAGGCCCTGGATCCCACATATTGTGCCTTCTGCCTATAATCCCGGAGAGGTTTTTGTAATGGTCAATAACTACAGGCAAAACGATTATGCACCTTACCTGTACCATACCAGCAACTATGGAAAGACATGGGACCGTATGGTCGATCAGGAAGATGTGCAAGGCTATGTACTCTCTTTTGTTCAGGATCCTGTCGAACCAAAACTTATGTTTTTGGGTACTGAATTTGGGCTATATGTCAGTATAAACGGGGGAGAGGAATGGGTAAAATGGACCAATGGCTTTCCAACGGTCTCGGTTATGGATTTGAGGATCCAGTCAAGAGAGGCCGACCTGGTTATCGGTACATTTGGCAGATCAGCCTATGTTATAGATGATCTGGGTGCTTTGAGGGAATGGGCAGGGCAGGGGGACAAGCTTACAGAAAAGGCGATACAGGCATTTCGCTTACCAGATGCCTATATGGCTTACTCAAAAAATGCCCCGGGATACTATTTTCATGGGGATTCGTATTTTATGGGCGAAAATCGCCCAATGGGTGCAATGATCACCTATTTTTCGAAAAGTGAAAAGGCAGATAATGATTCGGCCGCTAAGGGAAAATCAGACTCAGATAGTGTGCTGATAAAAATTATTAGTGAGGAGGGAAAAGTTGTCAGACATATCCAGAGAAAGACTGAAAATGGTATTAACAGGATATATTGGAGGTTCGACAGGGATGGCGTAAGACTGGATCTGGATGGAGGGAAAGGAGCTAAGCAAAAATATCAGGGCGGTGGAGCTTATATTCTGCCGGGAGAATATAAGCTAAGATTTATTTACCACGAAGATTCTTCGGAAACAAGCCTTTCGGTTAAACCTGATCCCCGTGAAGCTTATGATTTTGACGGTATGCTTGCAACAC
>CAYSAH010000163.1:0-5057 GCA_964428945.1 uncultured Bacteroidaceae bacterium
GATTCCAAACCCGGATAATTTACTTTGTCAACATTGGGATGTTTATCAAGCCATTTTGCAAGGGCAAGTGTGTTTTCAACATGGCGATCCATGCGGAGTGAAAGTGTTTCGAGACCCTGGAGATGGAGAAATGAATTGAACGGGCTCTGGCTGGGGCCTATATCTCTCAGGCTCTCAACCCTTGCCTTGATGATGAAGGCAATGTTACCGAAAGGGCCTCCTTCTCCAAAAATTTCCCAGAATCTAAGGCCGTGATAACCTTCAGCAGGTTCTGTAAATTGAGGAAATTTACCATTCCCCCAGTTAAAATTTCCTGCGTCGACGATAACACCTCCGATGGAAGTTCCGTGTCCGCCAATCCATTTGGTCGAAGATTCCACAACTACATTGGCTCCGTGTTCGATCGGGCGGATCAGGTACCCTGCAGCCCCGAAAGTGTTGTCGACAATTAAGGGGAGACCGTGCTTTTTTGCTAGAGCAGCTATTTTTTCAAAATCCGGGATATTGAATCCGGGGTTTCCTATGGTCTCAAGATAGATTCCTCTTGAATTCTCATCAATAAGTTTCTCGAAATCCTCAGCTTCAAGACTCTCAGAAAACCTGGCTTCCCAACCGAAATTTTTAAAAGTCACCTTGAACTGGTTGTAGGTCCCCCCGTAAAGGAATGGGGAGCTGATTATGTTTTTTCCGGGAGAAAGAATTGTATTGAAAACGATGAATTGTGCGGAATGACCCGAGGCTGTTGCCAGCGCAGCCACACCACCTTCCAGTGCAGCGATCCGCTTCTCAAATACATCGTTTGTTGGATTCATGATCCTGGTATAGATATTCCCGAATTCCTTCAGGGCAAACAGGTTTGCGGCCTGCTCTGAATTTTTAAAGGAATAGGATGTTGTCTGATAAATAGGTACCGCCCTTGAATTGGTGTCACTGTCTGGTGCATGCCCCGCATGGATCTGTGCTGTCTCGAAATGTTTGTATGTTGTACTCATGGTCTTTATTTTTTTACTTTTTACTTTTTACTTTTTACTTTTTACTTTATCCGGTTCCTGAGCGGAGTCGAAGGATACTTTTTACTTTATACTTTAAAAATTTGCTACAATTTAATATTACCAGGAAATTGACGTGGATCGAAACTTCAATATTGATATAAACACCAATACGCTTACAGAAGTTCCGGCATGGGCATGTACATAGGCATCAATGGCATGATGAGGTTCCTGAATGAAATAGGATTAAAAGCCTCATCCCTATGTTTAAGTGTTACTCGTTTCATTTTTATTTTTTTTTTGTTATTATTTCCCGCCAGGGCGGGTTAGGTTTTGGCACCTTCGCCGGTAATGACTCCGGTGGGTTGCCAGGGGATCTCAGAGCCTAATCTCTTACCCCGTTCTCAATAACTCGCACGAAAATATGTCCGCTTTTGATTGATAATGCAAATATATGCTGCAAAACATGAATTACCAAATATTAATGTTGAATAAGTGGACAGATTATTTAGAAGGGTAATTATAATACACATATAATCAAACTGGTAGTTGGATAATTAATTTAGAATTACCAGCTGTTCTTTTTCACGGTGAATGTCTGTATAAAGCGATTTCAGTGATTTCCGGTAGGCTTTCGGGCATGCTTCCTGTATTGTAAAACGGTTAATTCCTGGGTTTAAATAAACTTTATTGTCCAGCTGTCTACTTTATTTCACCTTGGAACAAAATGAAATTAATAAGGAGCACAAAGCACTATTCGAAAGACTTTAAAGAGATCCGTTAGATGTTTAAATTCTTACAAGTCAATCAATCTATTGTTCGCTTATTCCGTTTTTTTGACGTTGCAATTCTTAATTAAAGCTATAGGTCAGTCCAATTCCGAACAACTCTTTTAATTGTATACGGGCCTCGGTTTCGCCTGTAGGAACTCCGGCATTGTCGAGAATTGCGAATTGAATATCATGATCATAAATAATCGTTGAAATAAAGGAGGCAGACAGGAATTTATTCACCTTCATACTCAGCAGCAGGTCGAAGTTCACATCAACATACTGTGGATTCTCTATATAGTTGCTGAATAGATCGATCTTGGTA
Source organism: uncultured Bacteroidaceae bacterium (assembly GCA_964428945.1). GTDB lineage: Bacteria > Bacteroidota > Bacteroidia > Bacteroidales > M55B112. The sequence goes on from CAYSAH010000163.1 coordinate 2,085, forward strand.
TTGAGTTTCACGTTTTTCATGATCTCGCTGGTAAAGGCTATTTTCACGTAACCTCCGAATTCACTCCTTACATTCTGACCAGCCGGTACCCCAAATGAACCGGCTGCTGAAAGTGCATCGTCCAGAACAAATGTCATCTTACCAGTTAAAGGAGCAATCAGCATGGTGAATCTATCACTGGGTTTGAAGTCCATACCAAGGGATAGTCCCAGGTAGCCGGGAGCCATCAGGTCAGAGATCTTCACCCTGTTTACATCACCAGGATTCGCGTATCCTTCGGTGAATTGAGTCCTAAAACCCAGTAATGCCGTGTAACTCCATTTTTTGCTGGCACTGTATCCAAATTTTGAGGCCAGGTCGATCTTATCATCGCTTTTCCTGAACATGTCCTCACCTTGTCTTACAAGCCCATAACCGAAGAGGAGTTCATTGTTCCAGCTTGCTTTTTCACTTTTGCTTTTGTAATTCGCAGCCAGATTGACGATAGCATTGGCGGCAAGGGAATTTTCACCACCTGCAGCCCAATTTGACAGGGACAATTGGGAAAAATTCAGTGCCGTTACTCCACTGAATTTCCAGAGTGTATCAGCCTTATCCTGGCCGTTTAGTTGAATGGCAAAAACAATAATGATCAGAACAGAGGTTAATTTTTTCATAATATTGACTTGTTTATGACAGATTTAGATTTCCTTAACAACCACAAGAATAAATTGTTTCATTAGGGATTAGAAAAGTTGTAATTAAAATTGGATTAAAGTTATTGAAATTTGGTCAACAGTTCACTTATAAAAATACATGAATTGATATCTTGGTACAAATTAAATATAATTCAAAATAGTTCAAGTATATTTTTAATTTTGAATAATTAATCATAAAAGATACATGAACAGGTGGAGGACTTCCCGTATTAAAAGTTTTGGAAATGCAATTTCCGGACTTTGGTTCAATGTAGTGCATGAGCCAAATTTTCTAATCCAGCTGGTGATTGCTGTTCTGGTTGTTTCAGCCGGAATATTTTTTTCAATCAGGAGAATACAATGGCTCTTTGTATTTCTTTCTATAGGAGGGGTTTTGGCCGCGGAGGCAATGAATACTGCTATAGAAAAAATCTGCGATCGTTTCTTTGAGGAAAGTGATCCGAAGGTCCGGATCATAAAGGACAGTGCTGCAGCAGCAGTATTGATCATGTCCGGCACTGCCTTTATCATTGGTGTGATCATCTTCCTGCCTTATATCAAGGAGATGTTTTAGTTTACAATACATTATTTTTCTGGTCAGCAAGCGAATAGAAGGAGATATTAAACCAGGTCTGAATGTTTTTGAATAATCTTGTCGCTTTTCTTTAATACAATTCCCCGGATAAGGATTTCATAAGTTTTTTAAAATTAGTATTCCATTACGATCCCTGTATGACACTTAAGTTCTGGAACCAATAGTGTCAGTTTTCCATCTTGTTTTTTAATCTTTAACTTTTCACCTGAGGGGATCAGGTAGGCCTTTTTTATTTTCTGCTCCAGGTTGATATATACGGGAATGTTATATATGGGAACCAGTTCTTCGATAACTTTAACGGACCCCCTTTGAATTGGGGAGGCATAAAGAAGATGCAGAACATATCTGTTTTTTTCTTCCTGCTTTAACAGGTTGATACGTCCCATACTTGGCATCTCAGCTTCGATCATTGGCTTGGTTCTGATAAGATTCAATGCGTTGATGAAAAGATCTCGTTGTAACCTGGAGCCTTCTTCAAAATATTGTTTATCAAGGTCGTGGGCCAGGAATATGATATTCCCGTTTTTAATTACAGCCGGATAATCAGCATCTTCAAGTTGATAGGGTGTGTTTTTATGCGAACTGTAATGCTCCAGCGTTCTGGAAAAATAAGGTTCACGGATCCTTGCCAGTACCTCAGTATTTATCGAAGGTTTTACTCGTATTCCTGCCCTGTAATTCAGGAAAGGTGAAGGAACAATTCCTTTTGAGAGTTCTTCTTCAGCCAGGGTATAATCAACATCATACCTGGCTTTACCAATGTAATCTGCTCCTATATCAATGATCGGTTCTCCATTCACAAATAATCCTTCACCCATTACAATTATTTTTCCACCTCTGTCAGCAAAAGTCTGAACTTTCGGGATATCCTCTTCAAGGACTCCGCCACTTGTTATGATCAGGACTTTTATATCCGACCAATCCGGGAGTGTGTTTACGACGTTGAAGTTAACCTGATTTTCAAGAAGCATATTTACGGTTCCTTCTATAGCTGCCTTGCTCTCACTCGTATATAGTCCGGTTTCTGAAATATTTTTTCCCCCAATGCCGTATGCCTCTATTTTCTCAATATACTCATAGGCATATCCAATATTTTCATAAGTTGCCATGTCCATGACTCCTGATGGGTGCAACTGGTCGCCAAAATTTGCATTTGCACCAAAGGCGATCATTGAAGCCGCCTCGTATCGAAGAGCTTCTTTATCCTTGAATCCCCCGAATTCCCCCCAGGCCTTGTGAAATTTACCGCTCATGGCTATGATCTCCTTTCCGGTATTTGAAAAATACTTTGACCTCCATGGAAAAATATCATAGCCCCCCCAGGCTGTAGGAAGGTCCTCAAGATCATGTTTCGTATTGTATTGCTGAAAATTGAACTTGAACAGGCTTATATTCTCATCATTGTAGGTTCTTGTGGTTCCATTGAAATAGAGGGAAGCATGAGGATTATGTTTCATTACCAGGTCGCTTGTCTTTTGGAAGAATTCGTAGTATTTTTCATTAGATCTTCGTATTACACCATCCGTATCATCAGGATTTATACCATGTTCCTTCAGGTCCCTGAGGCTGTATTCGTTATAATTTATCCATTCAGGCTGGTGTATATCATACCACATTCCATCAACATCGTATTTTTTAAGAATTTCTTCAGTCTGGGCAAGTATAAGTTCAGCATAAGGTCCTTCTGGGGCAAGATATTCC